>JBJEND010000067.1:0-3170 GCA_051880015.1 Butyrivibrio sp.
GAGATTAATTATACTAAAAATACACTTATTGTCCGTATTATTATAATGATACTGCTGATTCTTACGGTATTTATCATTGCGGCAATGTTGATTGCCAAAACAATAGTAAGACCTCTTAGGGAACTTAATGTTGCGGCAAAGGAGATTGCTGCGGGCAATCTGGATGTTTCACTTGCCTGCAGATCTAAAGATGAGGTGGGCACTCTGTCGGAAAGTCTTAAAGAGACTGCCGGGCAGCTTAAGGTAAGGATTGACTATATTAATAATCTGGCATATATGGATAAGCTGACGGAAATTAAAAATAATACAGCTTATCTTTATGAAGTGTCTTCAGTTAATGAAAGAATGAACGGACAGAAAATTTCATTTGCAATATTTGTAATTGATGTAAACGGATTGAAGACAGTTAACGATACCAGAGGTCATGATTACGGTAATAAGCTTATTATTGCAGTGGCAAAGGCTGCCGTAGGAGTTTTCGGGGAGGATAAAACATACCGGATAGGCGGAGATGAATTTGCAGTAATATTGGAGGATGCAGATAATAACATTTGTGACAGACTGGAGGCAGAATTTCAGGAAAGTCTCAAGAGCAATCCTGAAGGAATGCAGGTTTCTGCCGCAATAGGGTATGCTATTTATGATAAAACCACGGACAGCACTTTTGAAAATGTATTCAAGCGTGCAGACAGTAATATGTATAATAATAAACTTGCAATGAAGGCAGGTAGATTAAACTGATTGAAAAAAGATTGATTATATGATAGTATGTGAAAGAAATAATGGTACACGGACAGGAATGCCCATAAATACAGGAGGTTTTTAGCAATATGGAACAGTATAAGCAGGATTTTATCGAATTCATGGTTGACTGCAAGGTTCTTAAATTCGGTGACTTTGTCACTAAGAGCGGAAGAAAGACACCTTTTTTTATCAATACAGGATTTTATCGTACAGGTTCACAGCTTAGAAAGCTGGGACAGTATTATGCAAAAGCAATTAATGACAAATACGGAACAGATTTTGATATACTGTTCGGACCGGCATATAAGGGAATTCCCCTTTCAGTTACCACTGCGGCTGCATTGGATGAGATGTATCAGGCAGAGGTAGGTTACTGTTCTAACCGCAAGGAAATTAAAGACCACGGTGACACAGGAATACTTTTGGGAAGCCCTATTGAGGAGGGCAGCAGAGTCGTTATTATAGAAGATGTAACAACTGCAGGAACTTCTATATCTGAAACTCTTCCTATCATTAAGGCTCATAACAACGTGGATGTTCTGGGACTTGTAGTCTCTGTTGACCGTATGGAGAGAGGCCAGGGAACCAGGAGTGCATTAAGTGAAATAGAAGAGAAATACGGAATTAAGACAACTGCCATTGTAACAATGGCAGAGGTTATTGAGCATTTGTATAACAGACCGTATAATGGACAGATAATTATCGATGATACAATTAAAAGTGCTATTGATGCTTATTATGAACAATACGGAGCAGAACAGTAGAATTCGGAGGGAGCCCTTTGTTTGGATTGGTTAAGGATAGTACCGCCAGAAGAGTAATCAGTACTGTTTTGTTTATAATATATATGGGAATTTTGGTATATTTTCTTTTTTTTGCAGAAAATATGGGCAGGAGCGTTACGAGGGACTACAGCATGAATCTCATGCCCTTCAAAGAAATAAAAAGGTTTCTGTCAAGTCGTAATTCTCTGGGCAGTAAGGCAGTCTGGATGAACATCGCAGGTAATGTTGCAGCTTTTATACCTTTCGGTCTGTTTATAATACCTGTATCCGGGAGAAATATCCGTTTTTTAGGGGCTGTTGTGATGACCTTCAATGTTTCCCTGTGTGTGGAAATTATCCAGCTTGTTACCAGAGTGGGAAGCTTTGATGTGGACGATTTAATGCTTAACACGCTGGGGGGAGTTATGGGAGCAGGAATATATATGCTCTATACGGCTATAGAAAGGAAAAGCAGTCATGGCAAAGCATAAGTATAAATTCTCCACTAAAAAACACAGTATAGGCGGAGTGATTTCAACAGTGATGTTTCCCTGTTCGCTGGCTTTATTTATATGGGCCGTTGTTGTCTCTTTCCAGTCAAAGGGAAAGGGCGGAAGCGTTGTAGGAGAAATTGCTCTTACTTCCTTTGCAGTGGCACTGTTTGGATGTATAATAGGTATGTTAAGCTATAAAGAATCTGACAGATATTATACATTTTCTTTTATAGGTTCATTATTGAACGGCATAATGACTATACTTATGTTTATGCTGTTTGTTGCAGGATTATAGAAAAGGAGTTTATTAATATGGCAAAAGTAGGAATTGTTATGGGCAGTGATTCAGATCTCAAGGTTATGAGTAAAGCTGCGGAAATTCTTGAAAAATTCGGTATTGAGTACGAGATGACCATTATCTCCGCTCATCGTATGCCGGATGTATTTTTTGATTATGCCGGTAAGGCAGAAGAAAAAGGAATTAAAGTGATTATAGCCGGCGCAGGAGGAGCAGCCCATTTACCGGGAATGTGTGCCGCTATTTTCCCCATGCCTGTGGTGGGTGTACCTATTCATACCCAGTCATTGGGCGGCGTGGATTCACTGTATTCAATAGTTCAGATGCCAAGCGGAATACCTGTTGCAACCGTTGCCATTAACGGAGGAGCCAATGCAGCCCTCATGGCAGCTAAGATTCTTGCCGTTTCCGATGAAGAACTTCTGGAAAAATTAAAGGCATATAAAGAAGAACTTAAAGACGGAGTTATGAAGAAAAAAGAAAAAATCGAAAATGTCGGATACAAAAAATATATGGAGGAAATGTAAGATGGATTACAAGAAAGCAGGAGTTGACATCGAAGCCGGATACAAGTCAGTGGAACTTATGAAGGAATATGTCAAAGGTACTATGAGACCGGAAGTTATGGGCGGTATCGGTGGATTTTCAGGAGCATTTTCCATGAATGCAATTAAAAATATGGAGAATCCTGTTCTGTTATCAGGCACTGACGGCTGCGGCACAAAAGTTAAATTAGCATTTATCATGGATAAGCATGATACAATAGGTATTGACTGTGTTGCCATGTGTGTGAACGATGTTGCCTGTGCCGGAGGTGAACCTTTATTTTTCCTTGATTATATTGCCTGCGGAAAGAACTATCCCGAAAAG
>JBJEND010000068.1:0-15886 GCA_051880015.1 Butyrivibrio sp.
GGGAACCGAAAAAATCATCCTGCTGCTGGCGTATCAGACCCAGAGAATTATTATTCATCACAAAAATCGTAACCGGTATCTGCTCTCTTACAACCCATTGCAGCTCCTGGATGTTCATCTGAAAAGCACCGTCTCCGGCGATGCAGTAGGTCTTAACACCTGTTGCATAATATGCTCCAATGGCCGCAGGAAGGGAAAAGCCCATGGCCCCGTGTCCTCCGGAAAAAATAATTCTTCTATCGGATACCACCGGAAGGGACTGGGCTGCCCATATCTGATGCTGTCCCACATCTATTGCAAAAACACTGTCTGCCACTGCAAGGCGGCCAATATTCTTAATAATCTCATTGGGCTTACGTTCACTCAGGGAATCGTTAAACTCCTCTGTTTTCTGTCTGCATATACTGCATACCCTAAGCCATTGGCTTCTGTCCGGTGCCGTATAATCAGCTTCAAGCATCCTGTGAATCAGTTCATTGACATCCGCTTCATAGGATATTTCATCCTCATGAACCTTTCTCTGCAATTCTGTTTTATCCAGATCCACCCGGATAATTCCGGCCTTTTCGGCAAATTTACCGGGATTACCCGTCTGCCTTCTGCACATACTTGAGCCTAAAGAAATAATCAAATCCGCTTTTTTGCAGGCTACAATATTGGCAGCCCTGAAACCATACGCAGCACCCAGATATCCCAGATTGTGCACATCATCGCTTTCTAACAAATCTATTCCCGGCATACTGGTAACAACGGGAATGTTCAGCTTATTAACCAGTTGTCTTACAGAAGCAGTATTACTTCTTGCAATTCCGTTGCCAAGCATAAGAACCGGACGTCGGGATTCGTTTAACACCCTATATATATCATTAATAAATGAAAAATCGGTTTCAATATGATTAATTTTCTGTTTCATTTTATTACAGATATCCGGCATTACCGATTTCTGTATGTTCATGGGGATGTCCAGCACAACCGGACCTTTCCTGCCTGAATTAGCAATTTCCCAGGCTTTATTAAGTTCCTCTTCCACCTTTGATACATCATCAATCATTACCGAATACTTGGTTATGGGGGCGGTTATACTTACCACGTCAGTCTGTTGGAAGCCTTGCTGTCTTAGCTTTGGAATATCCGTATATTCCGTTGTATTTAGCTGTCCCGTGATGAAAATAACCGGAACGGAATCATAATAGGCATCTGCAATTCCTGATATAAGATTAAGTGCTCCGGGACCGCTGGTGGCATATGCCACTGCACCCCCTCCTCCTGCCTTGGCATATCCCACCGCAGCAAATGCGGCTCCCTGTTCATTATAGCAGGAATGATTTCTAACATTGGGATTACCGCAGACAGCTTCAATGAAATAAGCTATCATTGTTCCCTGATAACCAAAAAAATCCCTTATTCCCTTTTCTTCAAGAAATTCAACAATATACTCTGATACATTCATTATATCACCTGTTTTTTAACCATTCTCCGGGAACTGATTTTGATATTTTTCCGGCTGTCTTTGCCCCGTATTTTCTTGTAACCCACATAAGATATATATCAAATATATCCTTATCAAAATATATGGTCATTCCGGTTTTACCAAGATGGAATCTTACCTGCTCATCATAATCTTCAAGGATGTCCGTAAGTCCCTCAAAATCCCCACGAGAGTACATACCGCAAATCTGATTTTTAAGAGGCATATACTGTTTCATCAAATCCAGTCTGGCATTTACACACTGCATAATTTTCCAGTCCTTGCGGATAAAATATGTCACCCCTCCGTGGAGCTGGTCCGTTATCCATAACTGTTGACGATGCCTTGCTGTTTTTTGACGGTCTTTCATACTTCCCATATAAGAGGCATAAGGAATTATATCTGATACCACAACAGAGGTATTGTTTATCTTACCGGGAGGCGCCAAAAGGGGCTGTCTGCCCAGTGCAATTTTGGTATGTACTTCTATATCTCCGGGAACATAGAAGCTGCCATTACAAAGCATGGCTTTTTTTCTGCCCGTGATAAGATAAGAAGGATATTTTACAAGCTTTGTTTTATTTTTGTTAAAGATACCGTAGTTAATGACAAAATCCCTGTTTTCAGTATAATATTCCATGAATTTTCCGTAAAGTCCCAAGGCAATTCTTTTTCTGCCAAAGGCAAGTCTTAACCCCATCCACCATTTAAGGAAAAGACTTTTAGCCGAGAGCTTTCTTTTGTATTTATAGCTGTTAAAGGAAAAACTTCTTTCTGCATTAACCAGTCTTTTAGCTTTGCCGGGAGAATAATATTTTCTCAATACCGTTATTTTAACATGTATACCGTTGTGAATATATGTATTTCCGAAATTATAATCATAATAAGTAGTATTGGTGTCCGTATAACGGAAGAAAAAACCGGGAAACCTGATGTTGTTATTCATTCCTTCAATAATTCTTCCGGATTCCGGGCTGCCCTCCACATAATCCCGGAAAATAACAAAATCCTTCAGAGTCATATACACCTCTGCGGTATATCTTCCGGGAGTGAGGGTATTAAACACCTGTGCTTCTTCTGCCGTGACACCGCCGAGAACATAGTAGATATTCAGCCGCTCACAGATATTATGTATTTCCTGTAATAAACCAATTACCTTATTCTGAATGGGATCCATAATCATACTCCTTAATTTCCAAAAGAACCATGCCATTATTAGTCATAGTACATACTTTATCAAAGGCTTCTTTAAGTCTGTCAGGATTCTTTTCCCCTGAGATAAATCTGATATTGTAAAAAAGGAATTCTCCGTCTTCGGGACATAATTCCTGCCCCTTAAGTATAAGTTCTGCAGCTCTCTTTTTAGAACCCTGTTCCTTATAGAAAGCATATCTTATAACCAGCTTCATAAGCATTGTATTGTCGGAAAAATCACTGTACAGTCTGTCTATGACCCGGTAGCCCTCTTCATATTTACCGATATCATAACAGTTTACGGAATATCTGAAATCACTTATAAACCGGCTTATGTCTTCAAAAACTTCTTCCCTGTAATCCGGCTGCAGCTTCCGTATTTCCAGAAGTCTGTCTGCTTTACCGACTTTATTAATATATAAAAGCATTAACAGAAATCCGTGAAGCACGTCATCCCCTATGGGAACAAAACAGGGGGAATTCATTCTGAGCACATCGGCAAAATCATGACTTCCGATACATTCGCTGCTTAGCTGAAAACGCATATACGGCCCGAATATATCCAAAAGTTCTTCAAAACGCCTTTCCCTTATCATGGTCTCAATATTCGTATTATTATCCTCCAGCCTTTTATAAAGGTCAAGTGCCGTAAGCTTTGCTTTATCCTTAAGAATTCCCATGGCTATACGTTCTCTTTTGGCAGCCTTGCGCATATAATATGCCTTGCGGTATACTCCCAGCAGTTCAATAAACCATCTTTTACGGGGTGAATGGACAAAAACATCATACTGCCTGCGGAATTCATCTGAACCCATATCCAGCCTGCTTACCGTATCATGGGATTTGCGCTCATTGCAGGGTGGAATATATACCCAGTCATCTCCGTAATGCCATGTCAGGAACGCATTGTTCATATATATAATAGGATATTCCCCATCCTCCATGTAACAGGTGCGCACCTCCTTAAACCATTCCTTAGGAAACAGGAAAGGACATCCTCCCCAACGCATGGCATAGGCATCACATTCTTCCTCCGGATACTTACACAGCTTTTTCTGAAGCATATCAAGAACCCTGTTTCTGCCTATTATCTTTGACAAAAACCAGTATCTGAGATATCTGCCTGCTTTAATATTATATCTGTAACCGTATAATGGTGCTGTTTTATTAACCAGTTCTGAATACAAAACCACATTTTCCACATATTCATTAAACTTATCCGGTGAAGAAATTACCGGGTCCAGCATAAAAATGTCTATAATCTCCCCTGAAGGTTCAGGCTGATATATTGCATGTCTGTGAATTGCGGTGGATGTTGTATCACAGTACCTTCCGAACATATTGGTATAATTATGGTCAAGCTCGTGGGCCAGAAGGCACCTTCCCTCCGGGAAATCCCTCTTGGAAGCCTCTACAAACTTAAGCCAGTTATCCCTGGTCATAAAAATATCCATATCGTCATCCCAGGGAATAAATCCGTGATGCCGCACCGGTCCTATACAGCTTCCGCCGGCCAGACAGTATTCTATGTTATTTTTCTTACATACCGCATCAATTTCTTTAAATAATTTAAATAAATTTGCCTGCTGTTCTGTCATTGTACGAAACCTTTCTTTCACATATAAGAGTTTATGACATAAATTCATCATACAACGGAAGGACTTCATCCGTTGTACCAATCATTTTGATTTCACCGTCATTAAGCCAGATAACTCTGTTACAAAGCTTTTTAATTGTGTCCATATTATGAGATACAATTAAAACCGTTCTGTTTTCATCTGCAATAAGCTGCTTCATTTTGGCATAACTTTTTTTCTTGAATTTGGCATCTCCCACTGCCAGTACCTCATCCACCAGCATAATGTCCGGCTCAAGAATAGCCGTAATGGAAAATGCCAGTTTGGAAAACATACCGCTGGAATAGGTTTTAACCGGTTTGTCTATAAAATCTCCCAATTCGGAAAATTCTATAATCTCATCCATCTTCTCTTCTATCCTCTCACCGGAATAACCTAAAAGCAGCCCTGAAAGCATAATATTTTCCCGTCCGGTGAGCTTTTTCTGGAAGCCCACACCTATGGCCAGAAGGGCCACTGAAGGACTGTTCAGCTTTATGCTTCCTTCATCCGGAGAAAAAACACCTGCGATGGCTCTTAAGGTGGTGGACTTACCGCTTCCGTTTCTGCCAATAAGACCTATAATTTCTCCTTTACGCACCTTAAATGAAATACCTCTCACTGCTTCAAAGACCTCTTTCCGGCTCTTTTTCCAGTGAAAAATACTTTTCTTTAATGAGAGGCTCTGAAGGCACCGGTATCTGATATGAAGATTTTCTACTTCTATTGCTATTTCGTCATTCATTTACATCACCTTGACATAACTGTTCTCATATTTATATATTGTACGGATTCCCAGTACAAAAAGTCCTGCACCTACGATAAACCATCCGAGAAGATAAAAATAATCCACCGGCATGGAGTAAATCATGCACTTTCTGGCAGAATTCATAAGAAACGCCACCGGATTGAATTTGGTAAGAATAACACCCAAAGCATCCGGAAGTCTGCCCTTTTGTCCCGGATTCATGGGGACCAGTTCATAAAATACTCCTGACATATAAAATACAACCCTCATTACAACATTCATAAGGGTTTTTAAATCCTCCACAAACACTCCGAAATGGGCAAACAGACACGCTGCCCCGAAGGTAAGCAGCATAAGGGTTAAAATAACAGGTATTATCCACAGAATATTAATCGTCACCGGCACCCTGTATATAATCATCATGATAATAACTATTACAAAAGATATAGCCATTTTAAATGCCCCAATAAGCATGTCCGTCATAATCAGGGTATATTTGGGCAGATATACCTTGGATACAATGCTTTTATTGGTGCTTATAATTTTTACGCTGTTAAGAATAACTTTATTGATAAAATTCCACATGGTAAGGCCTATAAATACATATATAGGAAAATACTTAGTGGTATTTCCGAAAATCAATGCAAAAATAAACCAGTACACCAACATAAAAAGAACAGGCTCCAGAATCCACCAGATCCATCCCAGACGTGAACCTGCAACTTCTGACTTCAGGCCTGACTTTGCTGAATAAAATATATATTTTCTGTATTTCTTAATATCACCGAAAAATCTCGACATAATCTTCCCTCTTTTTTGCATAACACAAACTAATATATCATAACACTTTCTATCATTCAAGGAATTTTATCCGGTGCTTTTATGAATTTTTGTTCACAGATTTCTCTGCATAAAAAAAGAGCAGTTTAAAATCTGCTCTTTTTTCGTTCAAAATAATCAGAAAGTTTTTCTATGGATTTCTTCTCAATTCTGCTGACATAACTCCGGCTCATTTTAAGTTCATCGGCTATTTCCCTCTGTGTAACCTCCTCATATCCGCATAAACCGTATCTTCTGAGAATAATTATTTTCTCTCTGTCATCCAGACAGCTTTCAATGGCCTCGTACAGCATTTTAACATCGCATTTAAGAATATATTCATCCAGAAAATGTTTTTCCTTGGATTCAATTACATCAATTATGCTGATTTCATTACCTTCTTTGTCCGTACCTACGGGATCGTTAAGGGAAATTTCATGATACTTTTTCCTGTCACTTCTAAAGCTCATCAGCAGTTCATTGTCAATACACCTTGCGGCATATGTGGCAAGCCTGCTGCCCTTTCCCATATCAAATGTATGAACTGCCTTTATCAGGCCCACAGTTCCTATTGAAATAAGCTCTGCTGTGTCCTTTTCCGGTACGGCATAATGCTTAACCATATGTGCAACCAGACGCATATTGCGGATAATGAGGACTTCTCCTGCCTTTTCATCGCCATTACGGTATTTTTCAAGGTATTCCTTTTCTTCCTTGGCTGAAAGCGGCTTTTCAAAAGTCTTCAAACAATCTCAACTCTCAAAAGTGCAATTAATAAATAATATGCAGAGCCCGATAACTTCGTGCCTGTCACGCCAAAGGAACTTCTGTTTCTTCTTCCTGTCTCCTTAATATGTCAAAATTCTCAAGTTCAATTCCCAAATCAATATACAGCTTCTGCTTAGGATGGGGCGCACTTTCCATCTCATTACCGTTTTCATCCTGTATGGATAGTACCGTAACGCATATATTTCTTCCGTCCGGTTTCATAACCTCTATATGCTCACCTACGGAAAACTTGTTGCGTTGTTCTATTTCGTATTTCCCTTCACCATCAACCTGCACAATGCCGAGATAGGTATACTCTTTGATATATGTGTTGCTGTCATATATCTGTGTATTCTCATCCGGCTTACCAAAAAAGAAGCCGGTTGTATACTGCCTGTAGGTACATTTTGCAATCTCACTTTTATAAAAAGGTATTCTGGATTTATAGTACTCCGGTGACTTTATATAATCGTCAATGGCAAGTCTGTAGGTTCTGGCAACAGTTGCCACATAAAGTGCCGTTTTCATTCTTCCCTCTATCTTAAAGCTGTCAATTCCCGCTTCCATTAATTCCGGGATATGTTCAATCATACATAAATCCTTGGAATTAAAAATATATGTGCCTCTTTCATTTTCATACACAGGCATATACTGCCCCGGTCTTGACTCCTCCATCACATAATATTTCCATCTGCAGGGATGAGTGCAGGCTCCCCTGTTGGCATCCCTTCCTGCCAGAAAGCTGGACAAAAGGCATCTTCCCGAATAAGATATGCACATTGCTCCGTGAATAAATGTTTCTATTTCCAATTCCCTTGGAATATTTTCCCGTATTTCTTTGATTTCATTGAGGGACAGCTCTCTTGCCGTTACCACCCTTGAAGCTCCCATTTCATGCCAGAAATCAAAGGTTCCGTAATTGGTATTATTGGCCTGGGTACTTATGTGGATATCCATGTCCGGTACCGTTTTTCTGGCAATCATAAACATTCCCGGGTCGGAGATAATCAGGGCATCCGGATGCACCTTCTCATCCAGTTCCTTAAAATATCTTTCCGCCGCCTCAAGGTCTTTATTATGAGCCAGTATATTGGCCGTTACATACACCTTAACATTCCGGTCATGGGCAAATGAAACTCCCTCTGCCATCTCTTCTATGGTAAAATTCTTAGCCTTTGCCCTTAATCCGAAGGCTTCTCCTCCAATATATACCGCATCGGCACCATACATTACCGCCACTTTAAGAACTTCTAAAGAACTTGCCGGAATTAATAATTCTGTCTGTCTCATTGTATCACCTTTCGTTATTTTCTTACACTTAATGTAATTCCATCGCCAATGGGAATAATGGAAGTAACCAGCTCCTCCGAATGGGTAACTGCATAAATATACTCCCTCATACGGTCATAGATAGTTCTGTTTCGTCTGGTTACTCCGTAACGGGATTCAATAATATCCCCTTCCTGAAGGACATTATCCGTTACCAGTACACCCCCTTTGGAAAGAAGTCTTATAACATCAGGCAGAATGGTAATGTACTGGGCTTTCGCCGCATCCATAAAAATAAAGTCATAGGGCCCGTTAAGAGTCTTAAGCACTTCTTTGGCATCTCCCTCTATAAGGGTTATTATGTCTTCTTTTCCTGCCCGGCAAAAATTATCTCTTGCAATGGGAATTCTTGGGGCATAATTTTCTATTGTGGTAATAACGGCATTATCCGGTATGTTTTCGCTCATAAGTATTGACGAATATCCCACCGCCGTTCCTATTTCCAGAATATTCTCAGGCTTATTCATGGCTAACAAAAGTTTAAGCAGGCTTCCCATCTCTTTACGAATAATAGGCACGCCGTTATCGCGTGCCTCTTTTTCTATAGTCATACATATACTGCTGTCTCCCCTATCAAAAGAATTAATAAAGGATACAATTCTCTCATTAACAATATCCTGCAAAATCTATTCCTCCGTCTCTTCCTCCGGCTCGGGAGCAATTACAGCCATTATCTGTGTAGGCTTCATATCCGTACTCAGGGTGTATGTACCCGGAGTAAAGTCATCCGAATAATCCGACAAAATAGCCTGGGTAAAAAACAGAATCTTACTCTTTACCAGCCCGTTATCTGCAAGAATACCGGCAATATCCATGACGGAAGATTTATCCGGAATGGTAACTTCCACGGTAATTGCATTACCCGGTGAAGCCATGGCCTGCTCATTAAATACATCCTGTCCAAACATATACATATATCTTCCGGTAAAAAACAGGAGAAGTACAATCAGTACAAATACAAGCGTTCTGCATGATACGGATAAAATTGTTCCTGCCAGTTTTTTAGCTTCCATATCGTATTCCTCCCATCATTCCTGACTTAAGAATTCAATATCAAAATCAATTCCTTCCATAATCTGCCGGAAAACAGTCTGAACCAGTCTTCCCAATGCAACCTCTGAATTCAGGAATTTACTCACTATAGGATTTTTACGCAAATCCGTAACCCTGTATGAAACATCTGCATACTGCTCATAGCTCATACGGTCACTGCTTCCGTTCTGCAGCTCAAAATTCCTTCTTCTTAATTCGTTCACCCGGGCATACAAATCCGGCTGTTCTTTAATCTCTTCAAGACATTTTCTGTAATAACGGTATTCTTCACTTTCTTTTATAAGCTCGGAAAGCTGTCTTGCCAGCCTGTATGCCTCTTTATCTTCAAATAATTCAAACTCTTCATCCATGTTTTGTACCTCCTTATCCCCGTCGCCCTCCGGGTAGGAATATTTTATGAAACTTCCATTATAATCGGAAGAATCATTGGTGTTCTCTTCATCTTTTTCCAGATATAATCTCCGAGACAATCCTTTATATAGCCCTTTATTTTGGCCCAGTCGGAGATATTATTATCTATACAGTGCATAACAGCCTCATATACCACTGCCGTTGCATCCTCAATAAGCATTTCGGATTCCCTGACATACACAAAACCTCTGGTAACTATATCCGGCCCGGAAAGGAGCTGATTGGTATACTTCTCCAAGGTCAGAACGACAACAATTATACCGTTTTCAGCCAGAGTCTGTCTGTCACGGAGGACAATATTTCCCACATCTCCCACACCAAGTCCGTCAACCATAAGACTTCCGCAGGGAACGGTTCCTGTTTTGGCAGCATGTTCCTGATTCATCTCAAGTACATCTCCGGAGGACAGAATGAAAATGTTATCCTTCGGAATACCCATCATTTCACATAACTCCGCATGTTTTACAAGATGACGATACTCTCCATGTACCGGAACCGCATACTTTGGCTTCAAAATAGAATATATTAATTTAATCTCTTCCTGTGAAGCATGTCCGGATACATGTGTATCCTGGAAAATAACCTTGGCTCCCTTCATGGAAAGCTCATTAATTACTCTTGCAACTGATTTTTCATTGCCGGGAATAGGTGTGGCACTGACAATAATTACATCTCCCGGCTTAATGGTAACCTTCTTATGGATGGATGCTGCCATTCTTGAAAGTGCTGCCATGGACTCACCCTGGCTTCCTGTGGTAATAATGGTTACCTGCTCATCAGGATAACGCTTTATCTCTTCCGTATCAATAAGGGTTCCCTCCGGTATGCTTATATATCCCAGCTCGGAAGCAACATTAATTATATTAACCATGCTTCTGCCTTCAACTGCCACTTTCCTTCCGTGGGCGCATGAAGCATTGATAATCTGCTGTACCCTGTCCACATTGGAAGCAAAGGTTGCAACAATAATTCTGTGCTTATCATTGTCATCAAAAATTGTTTCAAAGGTCTTTCCTACGGTCTTTTCAGACATGGTATATCCGGGACGCATTACATTGGTACTGTCACAAAGAACTGCCAGTACGCCTTTTTTACCCAGCTCACCTAATCGCTGTAAATCAATGGGTTCACCGAATACAGGGGTATAATCCACCTTAAAGTCTCCTGTATGAACAATCACGCCTGCAGGAGTGTGAATGGCCAATGCCGCAGAATCTGCTATACTGTGATTGGTTCTGATAAATTCTATTCTGAACTTACCTAAAATAATACTCTGTCCATAGGTAACTGTTTTTCTCTTGGTTGTATTAAGAAGATTATGCTCCTTAAATTTTGTCTCAATAATACCCATTGTCAGCTTGGTAGCGTAAATAGGCTTGTTCACTTCCTTAATAACATAAGGGAAGGCACCTATATGATCTTCATGCCCGTGGGTTACAACAAAACCCTTAACCTTATCAATATTATCCTTTAAAAATGTAACATCAGGAATAACCAAATCAATTCCCAGCATATCATCATCCGGGAAAGACAAACCGCAATCCACAACAATTATACTGTCCTCATACATGAAGGCAGTCATATTCATTCCTATCTGTTCAAGACCTCCCAAAGGTATAATCTTGACATTACTATTCTCTTTTAAATTCAAAACTTTTCCTCCTATACTATTTCCGCATCATCAATTAATTCAGAAAAAACCCGTGCAAGGCTGTCTAATTCTTCATCATTGTCCACAAATTCATAAACAGCTTCCACAGCTTCTTCGGCAGAAACATCCTTCAATATATATGCCTCTGCTTCTTCATCTTCACTTTCTGTAACAAGAAGATAATTAATTCCGTTTACTTTAGTCTGTTCGATTACAAATAAACTGATAATTTCTCCGTCTTCAGCTTTAATTTCAATTTTTTCCATCTGTAATATCTCCTTTCACGGCAAAAAGGCCCATAAAGACACTATACGGATATGCTGTCCAGATATCCCTGTAAAATAAACTCAGCCGCAATCATATCCACATAATTTTTGCGGTTCTCCCTTCTGATACCGGCTTCCATCATGGCTTTATCCGCCGCAACAGTGGTAAGTCTTTCATCCCACATAATTACCGGCAGTCCGGTTCTGCGCTCCAGCATAGACTTAAATTCCAATGTCTTGTCAACGCGGTCTCCCAGTGTATTATTCATATTTTTAGGCAGTCCCAGAACAATTCTGTCCGCCTCGTATTCCTGTACAAGTTCCTCGATTCTGGCAAGGGTCTGTCTCAACTTATTCTCATCCTTGCGTTTTATTATCTCCACGCCTTGAGCAGTTATTCCCAAAGGATCGCATACTGCCACTCCGACTGTTTTACTTCCGAAATCAAGTCCCAGTATTCTCATTAATGTAAATCCTTAGCTTCAATATAGTTTTTAAGCATTTCCTCAACCAGTTCATCTCTTTCCACCTTCATAATAAGGCTTCTGGCATTTCTATGACTGGTAATATATGTGGGATCTCCTGACATAATATAGCCCACAATCTGGTTCACGGCATTGTAGCCCTTATCAGTCAAAGCATCATAAACCTGGGTTAAAATATCAGAAACCTGAATGCCCTGGTCCTGCTGTACTTTAAAAAATTGTGTATTATTGATTTCTGCCATTTTATCACATCCTTTGTCCCTTATATATTAATATAAAAATTGGTTTTCGGCAACACCTATTACCATATCTTTTCCAATAAGTTCTTTTATCCGTACAGGCAGTATTGTATTATATGCCTGTTTCTCATCCCGTTTCTCTACCGCAACCCTTACATAACTGTCCGTAAATCCTGTAATATACGAAACGCCGTCAATAACCGTCTCCTCCTCCAGAAGTACATTCTCTACTCTGCCGATATATCCTTTACGATATTCTGCTGACAGTTCCTCATCCATTGCCAGTAATACGCCGCTTCTTATGGATTTAATATTTTCAGGTATCTGGTCCGGCATACGATCTGCCACTGTTCCCTTCCTTCTGGAATATTTAAATACATGAAGCTCGTAAAAGCGTACTTTCTTAAGAAATTCCACGGTTTCATTAAATTCTTCTTCGGTCTCTCCCGGAAATCCTACGATAACGTCGGTTGTTATCGCCGGATTATCAAAATATCTGCGGAGGATCTGAACACCTTCATAAAATTCCTCCACCGTATATCTGCGGTTCATCCGTTTTAATACAGTATTACATCCGCTTTGCAGGGACAGATGGAAGTGGGGGCACACCTTGTCACAGGCTTTCAGTCTAGCAACAAATTCCTCTGTTACTATCTTCGGTTCAAAAGAACCCAGACGAATTCTTTCAACACCATTTATTTTATTTATTTTTTCAATTATGTCAATAAGGTATATGCCGTTTTCGGGTTTATCCAGTCCGTAGGAAGACAAATGTATTCCGGTGAGAACTATTTCCTTGCAGCCTGACTCTGCAATGGCTGTAATTTCCCTGATAACATCTTCCACAGCCCGGCTTCTGATTCTTCCCCTTACGTAAGGAATTATGCAATATGAACAAAAACGGTTGCATCCATCCTGAATTTTTACATAAGCTCGTGTATGTTCCTCCGGCTTCGTCAGTTTCATTTCATCAAATTCACTGACTTTTCCCATATCTTCGTGACAATTTGGCTGTTTTTCGGTAAAATATGCTTCCAGAATGTCCAAAAGTCTGCTTTTTTCATTATTGCCTATAACAATATCTATATCCTCATCCTGAAGCTGTCCGGCAGACTCCACATAACACCCTGTTGCCACAATAACAGCATCCGGATTAATCTTTCTCGCCTTATGAATCATCTGGCGGGATTTTCTGTCCGCTATATTGGTTACACTGCATGTATTTATTATATATACGTCACATTTTTCTTCACCAAAAGGTACTATCTCATACCCTCTGTTTTCCATCATCTGCTGCATTGCCTGTGTTTCATAGGAATTGACTTTACAGCCCAGATTATGCAAGGCACATTTTTTCATTATGTCTGTCTCCTGTTTATATTATTTGGAAATTTTTGTGCAATTCGAATATTGACATCTCAAAACATTAATTGTAGTATGGAATTGACTTATAAAGTTATTTATTTTTTAGGAGGTATTTTATTATGACAACAGTTCAGATTTCGTTAAATTCCATCGAGAAGGTAAAATCATTCGTTAATGACATTGCAAAGTTCGACAGTGATTTCGATTTAGTTTCAGGAAGATATGTAATCGATGCAAAATCAATTATGGGTATTTTCAGTCTTGATTTATCTAAGCCGATTAACTTAAATATCCACGCTGATGACAATGCTGATATTATTGAGTCATTAAAAGCATACATCGTTGAATAACTAACATTCCAACAGAATTGAGGCTTTGCCCGGCGGCAGAGCCTCTTTTTTTGTTATATGATTATTCAATCCATACTATCTCAGTTGTGTCAACGGCAGTCTTAACCAGTTCGTCAATCTTTTCGTTAAGCTTAAGTTCGGAACGTTTAATAGCCTTAAGGTTAGGCTTGGTAACCGGATGCTTGGCCACAAAAATCGTACAACAATCCTCAAAAGGCAGGATGGACGTCTCAAAGGTTCCTATTTTCTCTGAAATATTAATAATCTCCTGCTTATCATACCCGATTAAAGGACGAAGCACGGGAAGGGAACACACTTCATTGGTAACCGCAAGGGAATGCATGGTCTGGCTTGCCACCTGACCGATACTTTCTCCCGTAATAAGTCCCAGAGAATCATTCTCTATTGCAAAATGTTCCGCAATTTTCATCATATACCTTCTCATAATAATCGTAAGCTCATCATGGGGACAACTGTCATATATATATAACTGTATATCAGTAAAATTCACAATATGAAGCTTTATGGGGCCGGCATATACCGCTACCAGCTTTGCCAAATCAATAACCTTCTGTTTTGCCCTTTCACTGGTATATGGGGGAGCATGAAAATATACTGCATCAATTATTACGCCTCTCTTGGCAATCATATATCCTGCAACAGGGCTGTCAATTCCCCCTGACAAAAGAAGGGTGGCTTTACCGTTGGTGCCCACAGGCATTCCTCCGGGTCCCTGTATAAATTCAGAATATATGTTTATCTTATTGCGGATTTCAATATTAATCTCCACATCAGGATTGTGTACATCCACAGACACATTGGGACAGCACTCCAGTATCTTTTCCCCTATGTCGGCATTAATTTCCATGGATGCCTTGGGATAGTCCTTTCTGGCTCTTCTGGATTTGACTTTAAAGGAAAAATTCCTGTCACCGTAAATGTCTTTAACATATTCCACAACGGAATCGGCCAGATTATCAAATCCTTTGTCCTCTATCTGGACCATGGGACATATCCATATAATTCCAAAAACTGTTTTCAATGCAGCAACAGCTTCTTCATAGTCAAAGTCCCCATTACTCTCCACATATACTCTTCCCTGTTCTTTTGAGACGGTAAAATCTCCGTCTGTTTTCTTCAATGCCCTGCGAATCTGTCTGCACAATGCATCCTCAAACAGATATCTGTTTTTTCCTTTTGTACCTATTTCACCGTACTTAATTAAAAATGCTTTATACATACTGTATCCTTTCTGTTTAATTTAACGCCGCAATAATTATCTTGGTCTGTATTTTCTTAAAACCGGAAGCAGGCTTTTAACGGCCTCCAGTGTATAATCCACTTCTTCTTTTGATGTAAATACCGAAAAGCTGAAACGTATTGTAGCAAAGAGCAGGTCTTTTCTCACTCCTATTGCCTGCAATGTGCTGCTGACTGAAGGATGGTTTGAGGCACAGGCAGAACCTGATGACACATAAATCCCCTTTTCTTCCAGAGCATGAAGCAGGACTTCACTTTTGGTGATTCCCTCAAAGCTGACACTCACCACATGGGGAGCCGAATCTCTTCCCGTATGACCGTTTACCACTGTTCCGTCAATAAGTGTTATCTCCCTGACAAAATACTCTTTAAGCTGATACATTCTGTCAATATCTTCATCAAATTTATTATAAAGATTTGCCGCTGCTCTTGCCATTCCTGCAATTCCCGGTACATTTTCTGTTCCGGAACGCATTCCCTTCTGCTGTCCGCCTCCCAACGCTATAGGCTGTATTTTGGTCTTTTCTTTAATAAAAAGAACACCAACGCCCTTAGGTCCGTGAATCTTATGGCTGCTTACAGACATCAGATCAATATGCTCCTTATGAGGATAAATTCTGTATTTACCGAAGGCCTGTACCGCATCCACATGAAAAATAATATCTTTGTTATATTCTTTAATTATTCTGCCCAGTTTCTCTATGGGATTTACAGAACCGATTTCATTATTAACGTACATTACGGAAACAAGAATGGTATCCTCCCTAATGGCCGCTTTAAGGGTATCAGGCTCCACCTGTCCGTACTTATTCACCGGAAGCTTTGTCACCTCAAAACCCATGTTCTCAAGGAAGGCAAAGCTCT
>JBJEND010000069.1:0-3158 GCA_051880015.1 Butyrivibrio sp.
ATGGTTGACGGTACAGGTATGTGCGGTGCATGCCGTGTACAGGTAGGGGATGAAGTTAAGTTTGCATGTGTTGATGGTCCTGAATTTGACGGACATCTTGTGGATTTTGACCAGGCTATGAAGAGACAGCAGATGTATAAGACAGAGGAAGGCAGAGCAATGCTCAAAGTAACAGAAGGGGCAACCCATAAAAACGGTGGCTGCGGCTGCGGAGGTAATAAATAATGGATATGATGAAAAGAATTCCTGTAAGAGAGCAGGATGCAAAAGTCAGGGCAACCAATTTTGATGAGGTGTGCCTTGGATATAATGAAGAAGAGGCCATGGCAGAGGCATCCAGATGCCTTAACTGCAAAAATGCATTGTGTATGCAGGGATGCCCGGTTTCTATTAATATTCCGGGATTTATCAATGAAGTTAAGCAGGGAAATTTCAGTGAGGCTTACAGAATTATCAGTGAATCATCTGCACTTCCGGCAGTATGCGGACGTGTATGTCCTCAGGAGTCCCAGTGTGAAGGAAAATGTATAAGAGGAATTAAGGGTGAACCGGTTTCCATAGGTAAATTAGAAAGATTTGTTGCTGACTGGGCAAGACAGAATGGTATCTCTCCGAAGCCTGCTACAGAGAAGAAAAATAAAAAAGTAGCAGTTATCGGTTCCGGTCCTGCCGGACTTACATGTGCCGGTGATCTGGCCAAAATGGGCTATGATGTAACGATATTTGAAGCCCTTCATAAGGCCGGCGGTGTACTCGTATACGGTATACCTGAATTCCGTCTTCCAAAGGAAGAGGTAGTACAGGCTGAAATTGATAATGTAAAAAAATTGGGTGTTAAGATAGAAACCAATGTTGTAGTAGGTAAGGCAGTAAGAATTGATGATCTCATGGCAGAAGGCTTTGAAGCCGTATTTATTGGTTCAGGTGCCGGACTTCCAAGATTTATGGGTATTCCCGGAGAGAATGCCAACGGCGTATTTTCTGCCAATGAATATCTTACAAGAAGCAATCTTATGAAAGCTTTCCAGGATGATTATGACACCCCTATTGCAGCCGGAACTAAGGTTGCCGTAGTAGGAGGCGGTAATGTTGCCATGGATGCTGCCAGAACAGCTTTACGACTTGGTGCAGAGGTTCATATCGTATACAGAAGAAGTGAAGAAGAACTTCCGGCACGAGTTGAAGAAGTGCATCATGCCAAAGAAGAGGGAATTATTTTTGATTTACTCACTAATCCTACCGAGATACTTGTGGATGAAAAAGGCTGGGTAAGAGGAATGAAGTGTGTTAAGATGGAACTGGGTGAGCCGGATGAATCCGGAAGAAGAAGCCCTGTGGTAATTCCGGATTCAGAATATGAAATAGAGCTGGATACGGTTATTATGTCACTGGGTACATCTCCTAATCCGCTTATATCTTCCACAACAGAGGGTCTGGATATTAACAGAAGAAAATGTATTATTGCTGATGAAGCAAACGGTCAGACTTCCAAAATGGGAGTATTTGCAGGAGGGGATGCCGTTACAGGTGCAGCTACGGTAATTCTTGCCATGGGTGCCGGTAAAGCGGCTGCAAAAGGTATTGACGAATATTTAAGTAACAAATAACAGGTGTATTTAGGACGGTGAAGACATGTCATTTGTTTTCTGCGGTGTAAGTAAATATAATATTGTTTCAGATATATCGGCGAATATTTATAATAATCTGCCATATATTATCCTTTTCCTGCTTCTTATTGTTACGGTTATTATGCTGTATTTTATATGGAGAAGCAGGGAAAAACTTAAAAATCTGATGAACCGGCAGACCAACAAAGATATCATTACCGGCTATAGTAATTTTACCAGATTTGTTGAAAAAGCCAATAATATGCTCAGATACAGGGATGTTCATTACGCAATAGGATATATTGACGTCAGTAATTTTAAAACTGTTAATGATTACTATGGAAGAGGACAGGGTGACTGCGTTCTTAAAACGGTTGCTGACAGAATTAACGATCTTGTTATGCCCAACGGAATTTTTGCCCGCCGGTTCGCGGACAGATTTGTATTTATGATTGATTATCTGGACATAAAAAGCCTTGCATACATTGTAGATACCTATCTTTCCGAGATGGATTTCAAAATTGACGGCATGGATGAAGTTATCCGTATAAAATGCAACTGTGGAATATATGAGGTTGTGGATTATAAAGAAAATATTGAGGAAATGATTGATAAGGCAGCTATTGCAACCAAGCTTTCCAAAAACAGTATTTCAACAGCCGTAACCATTCTGGATAAGCAGATAAGCAGTAATATTATCCGTAACCAGGAAATTACCTACAAAATGAACAGTGCATATAATAATAAGGAATTTGTTGTATACATCCAGCCTAAGATAAGTATGTCGGACGGTAAGATTGTAGGTGGAGAGGCACTGGTAAGATGGATGTCATCCGACGAGGGAATGATACCTCCGGACAGGTTTATCCCACTTTTTGAGCAGAACGGATTTGTTTCAAAATTGGATTTCTATGTCCTTGAACAGGTATGCAGTATGATAAGACGCAGGACGGAATGGGGTAAGAAAATAGTTCCCATATCCGTTAATCAGTCCCGTCTTCATGTATATGATTCGCTGTATATCAACAAGCTGATAAAAACATTTGATAAATATTCAATAGATAAAGATACAATTATTTTTGAGGTTACCGAAAGTGCCTTTACCGAAAATGCCCAGGATATGATTGAATTAATCAACCGTATGGTTCAGCTGGGATATAATATTTCCATGGACGATTTCGGCTGTGGATATTCCTCACTTAATATGCTGAATCAGCTTCCCATCTGTGAGTTGAAGCTGGATAAACAGTTTATTGATGATGAATCACCCAAAAGCCGGTACATAATTAAAACTATTGTGCGCCTTTCCCACGGTCTTGGTATTTCCATTGTATGTGAGGGCGTTGAAACCTTTGAACAGGTTAAATTCCTCCAGCAGGTAGGCTGTGATATCGCTCAGGGTTATTACTATGCCAGACCGATGCCCATGTCTGAATTTGAAAAAATGCTGGATGCGGTATAAATAATTAAAGTGCAGCTTTGTATTTGAAGTTGCACTTTTTTACTTTATAGGAAAGACCGCCTGCGCCGTTCTCTTGAATTAAAAAAGGC
>JBJEND010000070.1:0-3157 GCA_051880015.1 Butyrivibrio sp.
AAAAGATTTCTGTAGGTGTCATATTCTGCCTCTTCTCCGTCAACATATACACTAAAGCCCTCCCCGCATGGGATGGTCACCATGACTTTGGATGCCTCCGGCAGATATATACTTCCTTTCAGATAGTCACTTCCGTATTCCTTAACTTCCATCTGGTTATCCGACAATTCTTTGTACACCTCTTCAAATACCTTTGCATTAAGAGTGCCGGAATATATGGAAATATTTTTTTCTTTTTCCCACTCAAAATCTTCCCTGTCGGTTTCCACAGTTACCTTCTGTCCTGCCTTTACTACCCCAAGACTTATCATCTGCTTGGTTCCGGTACCTGAATATACCTCCTTACCGTCTGTCTTAATTATCAATGTACCGGTATAACCGTTTGACAGTTCCACAAGCAGCTCTCCGGTCACGGTTACGTCATATTCAAAAATATCCTTCAGTTCTTCTTCATTACTGTCTGTATGTTTAAAAGTATTGAGATAAAAGACGTTTCCGTCACAAATACTCCTGCTCATGGAATTCATGGAGGTAAATGGATTATCGTATAATTCCATATCCGCTGCAAACTCATCCGGAATTGCATATCCCACTGACAAAGCATACTTATTTCTGTATACGTTAACCTCGCCCACTGTTTTTTCAAATTCATACGTCGTAGATTTAACATCGAAATACCTTACATAGTGGTATCTGATGCCCATAATCATATCCATAAATGGATTTTCACCATAATACATGGCATTATTGGTTCCACCGGTTCCACCTATCTTATAATACAACAGTGACAGGTTATAATTGTGAAAAGTGTTAAACAGGGAAGGACAGTTCAGTCCGTAGTAGGTTCCCTCATTAATAACCGATAAATGTCCGATATTTTTCATAAAACTGCAGTAATCCATAATGGAGTCAAATGAAAATTCTTCAAAACTCATACAGCTTAATTTATTTTCAAAATATTCTTCTTTTTCATTATAAGTATAATCCAGTTTTTCCCGGTAAAAGCCCGGTTCCTGTTGGGATTTAATCTGTTCAAAATCTTCCAGATAATAATCATAATCTCCCTGTATTGTGCCGCAGGCAAAGAACATTCCCACACAGAAGGTGATAAATACCTCAAGGAATGCAAATATTCTGATAACATTAAACTTAATCTTTCCCTTTGCAAATCCCAGAATAAATACATATGCAAGTGCCAGCACGGATGTAAGTACAGCGTGTATGATAAGTTCCGTATCAAACACCGCCATAACGGCACATGAAACTGTAACTATTCCCCAGCCGGCAAAAAGAGCACTTTTCTTAACAGAATTTTTCTTCTGCATACACACTTCAAAACCCATAACAAGCATAAGGAAAATGGCCATGAAAGAAAAACGGTTAGGAATACCGCTCTGCTCGTGCATTCCATGCCAGATATAATTAAGAGGTTTAAAATTAAAGCTGAAAAACAGTACCAACAATAACAGCACCTTACGGATTTTGTCCGATACTTTTATGCTGCCGGTGGTAAAATATACCACAGAAAGCAGAAAGCCCAATACAGTAATAAACATATTCGCATTTTCTCTGTCAAAATTAATTCCGTTCTGGGGCACTCCAATCATCATGGTTTTAAAGCAGTTTACAAAGCTGCCGTAAAGCTTTGGACCGGGCATACTCTCTCCGGAAATATATGTTGACTGCAATCCCCAAAAAGCAGGTATAAGAATAATTCCACTGATTCCCAGTGCAAGAAGCGAGCTTAATCCTATCCGAAGAAGTTTTCCGGCAAAATCTCCGAAACTCTTAAAATTATAGGTAAAGAAGTACATAAAAATAAATATGCAGCTCATGTAACCCATAAAATAACAGCATATTATCAGCATGGATAAGAACAGGGTATATATATACCATTTGGGATTATGCTCCCTCATAAGTATATCCATTCCCATAATAACCAGTGGGAATAAAACTATTCCGTCCAGCCACATTACATTCCACGCATATCCCACTACAAATCCGCTTAAAGCATAAATAGTCGAAAATAAAACAATTCTGTTAGTTTTTGCAGACGGAAAACGATTTTTCAGAAATGCGGCAAAACTTCCACCGCTGAGAGCAATTTTCAACATTATTAACAACTGTACCGCATATATTATTCTGGCTTTTCCGAATAACAGTATAATAAGATTGAGAGGGCATACCAGATAATATGAAAATACTGACCAGAAGTCATACCCCAAAGCTCCGGTAAGGGAGTAAAAAATGCTGTCCCCCTCCGTGAGTATATCATAGTATACACTAAAAAAAGGAATGTACTGCTCAAAACAATCGTTTGAGGTAAGTCCCACTCCACAGAAAATATACGCTATAACCGAAACCAGTCCCACCATCAGAAGTGGGACCAGCATACTTAACAATATATGTGATATCTTTTTCATAAAACATTCTCCCCGTGGATGTTATTCGCTTTTTCAAGGGCATCGGTAAACACTGTATACCTGTTACGTCCGTTCTCTTTAGAATGGTACAGGGCCTTGTCTGCTCTCGTATATAACTCCGAACATGCCTTAATTCCCACGGAAGAGGCAGCCCCGATGCTGACTGAAAGCTGTACTGTTTTTCCGTTATACTCTAATTTCTTATGCATCTTACGGCACAACTCACCTGCATACCTTTCCATATCCGTTTCGGTGGTGCATCCAACTATAAAGGCAATAAACTCATCTCCACCATATCTTCCCAGATATCCCCCTGAGAAAACGACTCTCATGGCACCGGCAAGGGTCTTAAGCGCCTCGTCACCCTGCAGATGTCCCAGGGAATCATTTACTCCCTTAAAATTATCCATATCAATGAGGAAAAGTGCTCCGTCTTTATTTCCGGGTCTTCTGACAATAAATTCATTAACGAAATCGTCAAAAGTCCTCCTGTTATACAGTCCTGTAAGTCCGTCATGCTGTGCAACGTTACTGATGGTATCCTTCTCACGCTTCTCCTCATACAGTAACTGGACAAACTTTTTCTTATATTCTTCCTCTTTTCTGAGTTTTGATAATGCCTCATTAAGTTCTTCGTTATTCTTCTGTGATTCACGCATCTTATCACGAACAATATTAAAGGACTCTGATATCTGCTGTATCTCATCTTCTTTATTGAATTTCAGAGGAGACAT
>JBJEND010000071.1:0-3156 GCA_051880015.1 Butyrivibrio sp.
TCCTCTGTGGTAAAAACTGTTTTACCGGCAGCACGGGGGATTTTACACTGCTCAAGTATCTCATCAAACAGCTCTCTGTCCTCTGCGGCATCCACGTCCTCTGCGCTTGTGCCGAGAATAGGAACTCCCATTTCCATTAAGCTCTTGGTAAGTTTAATGGCAGTCTGTCCGCCAAACTGTACTACTGCTCCGTCCGGATGCTCCAGTTCCACAATACTCTCCACATCTTCAGGAGTAAGTGGTTCGAAATACAGCTTATCTGCAATATCAAAATCCGTACTTACGGTTTCAGGGTTATTATTAATAATAATCGTTTCATATCCCTCATCCTTAAAAGCCCAGGTGCTGTGTACTGAACAGTAGTCAAATTCAATACCCTGACCTATACGGATAGGACCTGAACCCAGTACCAGAACTTTTTTCTCCGGTTTTGTCTCAATTACTTCGTTATCTGATTTGTAGCAGGAATAATAATATGGAGTGGAGGCCTCAAATTCCGCCGCACAGGTATCCACCATTTTATATGCCGCATGAATTCCGTACTCATTACGAAGTGCCTTAATCTCCTTCTCCGTTTTACCTGTAAGTCTTCCGATTACGGTATCCGGGAATTCAATCCTCTTTGCCTCCAGCAGAAGCTCCTTTGTCAAAGGTCCTTCTTTTAATTTATTTTCCATTCTGACAATAATGGCCAGTTTATCAATAAACCATTTGTCAATCATGGTTATATTGTGTATTGTATCATAATCAATACCACGTCTTAATGCTTCGGCAATAACATAGATTCTTCTGTCATCTACATTGTACAATAATTCAACGATTTCATCGTCATCAAGCTTTGAGTAGTCCTCATTCATCAATGAGTCCACATGCTGTTCCAGTGAACGGATGGCCTTCATAAGTGCGCCTTCAAAATTGGTGCATATGCTCATTACCTCACCGGTAGCCTTCATCTGGGTGGTGAGTTTTCTGGATGCAGTAATAAACTTATCAAAGGGCAGTCTCGGAATCTTTACTACACAGTAATCCAGCGCCGGTTCAAAGCTGGCATAGGTTTTCCGGGTAATAGCATTTTTGATTTCGTCCAGATTATATCCCAGGGCAATTTTAGCCGCAACCTTGGCAATAGGATATCCCGTTGCTTTGGAAGCAAGCGCCGAAGAACGGCTTACTCGCGGATTAACCTCTATTACACAATATTCAAAGCTGGTGGGGTGCAGTGCAAACTGGACATTGCAGCCCCCGGTTATCTGTAATTCGTCTATAATATTCAATGCTGATGAACGAAGCATCTGGTATTCCTTATCAGAAAGGGTCTGGGAAGGAGCCACAACTATACTGTCTCCCGTATGAACGCCCACAGGGTCAATATTTTCCATGTTACATACCGTAATGCAGGTGCCGTTGGCATCTCTCATAACCTCATATTCTATTTCCTTCCAGCCTGCAATACATCTTTCTACAAGAACCTGTCCCACACGGCTGAGTCGAAGTCCGTTGGAAAGTATATCTACCAACTCCTCTTCATTATGGGCGATACCGCCGCCGCTTCCGCCAAGGGTATACGCCGGGCGGAGCACCACGGGATAACCTATCTTATTGGTGAAGGCAATTCCGTCTTCCACATTCTCCACTACAAGTGAAGGCGCACAGGGCTCTCCTATTTTCTCCATTGTAGTTTTAAATTCCAGCCTGTCCTCTGCCTTTTTAATTGTTTCCGCCGTTGTACCGATTAAACGTACATTATGCTCTTCAAGAAAGCCGGTCTCCGCGATTTCCATTGCAAGATTAAGGCCTGCCTGACCTCCCAGAGTAGGCAGAATGCTGTCAGGATTTTCCTTGATGATAATCTGTTTCAAAGATTCCACGGTAAGAGGCTCTATGTACACCTCATCCGCAATATTTTTATCTGTCATAATAGTGGCAGGATTGGAATTAACCAAAACCACCTCTAATCCCTCTTCCTTTAAGGAACGGCATGCCTGTGTGCCCGCATAATCAAACTCCGCTGCCTGTCCGATTACAATAGGACCGGAGCCTATTACAAGTACCTTTTTAATATCTTTATTTCTTGGCATATTAATCCCTTCCTTTCTTCATCATATCCATAAATCTGTCAAACAGAAAATCCGAATCCTTTGGTCCCGCACAGGCTTCCGGATGGAACTGTACTGTAAAAATATTTTTTCCGATATACTCCAGTCCCTCATTGGTTTTGTCATTTACATTAATGAAAGCCGGTCTGGCGATGTTGGGATTAACCGTATCCATATCCACCACATAGCCGTGGTTCTGGGAGGAAATATACACCTTTCCGGTGGACAAATCCTTAACCGGATGATTTGCGCCACGATGTCCGTACTTCATCTTATGGGTATCTGCCCCGGTTGCCAGTGCCATTAACTGATGACCCAGACATATGGCAAAAATAGGAACATCTGAATTATAAAGCTTCTTCAGTTCCTCAATAATGGCACCGCACTCCTTTGGATCTCCCGGGCCGTTGGAAAGCATAATTCCGTCTGGCTTATCCCCAAGAATTTCCTCTGCGGTAGTGGAGGCGGGATATACGGTTACATTACATCCTCTGGAATTAAGAGATTTTGCGATATTATTTTTTGCACCAAAATCCAGCAATGCAACTTTAAAGGAATCTCCTGAAAGTGTATAGGGCCTGGAGCAGGTAACCTTTTCAACCACCTTGCCTGTTGTGTATTCTTTTAAACGTGGAATAATTTCATCGAGATTATAATTAACATTGGTGGTAATCATTCCGTTCATTGTACCCTTTTCACGAAGAATTTTAGTGAGAGCACGGGTATCAATTCCTGAAATTCCCGGAATGTCATTAGACTTAAGGAAATGCTGGATAGTGTCCTCGCTGCGGAAGTTACTTGGCATACGGGACAATTCACGAACAATAAATCCGTCAGGCCAGGGCTTGCCCGACTCCTTATCTGCGTTACATATACCATAATTACCGATTAATGGATATGTCATTACAACCGCCTGTCCTGCATATGAAGGGTCTGTCAACACCTCCAGATACCCGGTCATTGAGGTATTAAAAACAATCTCACTAATAACCTCTTTATCGGCGCCTATGCCGGTTCCTTCAAAAACGTTTCCATCTTCCAGAATTAGAAATGCTTTCAT
>JBJEND010000072.1:0-15860 GCA_051880015.1 Butyrivibrio sp.
TCTGTAACAATACTGGTCCCCACACACTTGGACAAAAGCACTGCAATCTGTGGCTGCATATCTGTAGGAAATCCGGGATAAGGAAGGGTCTTGATATTAGTGTGATTAAGGTTCTCATGTCCTATAACCCTGACTGCCTCATCATACTCTTCCACTTCACACCCCACCTCTACCAATTTGGCGGTAATAGCCTCCAGATGCTTCGGAATTACATTCTTAATCAACACATCTCCTGCCGTAGCTGCTGCCGCCAGCATGAAAGTTCCAGCTTCTATCTGATCCGGTATAATAGAATAAGTGGTTCCGTGTAACTTCTCCACACCCTTTATTCTGATAACGTCTGTTCCTGCTCCCTTAATGTTGGCGCCCATGCAGTTTAAGCAGTTAGCCACATCCACCACATGAGGTTCCTTGGCCGCATTCTCAATAATGGTATTCCCTTCTGCAAGACATGCTGCCAGCATAATATTGATAGTTGCTCCCACAGACACCATATCCAGATAAATATGATTGCCCTTCAATTTGTCTGCGGATGCACAAATCATTCCGTGCTCTATCTCCACATTCGCACCCAGAGCCCTGAATCCCTTAATATGGAGATCTACAGGTCTGCTTCCGATATTACATCCCCCGGGAAGAGCCACTTCAGCTTTCCCAAGCTTGCCCAAAAGTGCCCCGAGAAGATAATATGACGCTCTTATTTTTTTAATAAATTCAATATCAACACTTGTAGAATATATCGTACTTCCGTTAATCCGGAATGTATGCTTATCTGTTTTCTCAACAATTGCACCAATGTATTCAATAGCTTCCAGTACAATTCTTGTGTCTCTTACATCAGGTACATTCTCAATCGTAACTGGCTCATCTGCCATAACAGCCGCTGCAAGAATGGCCAGTGCCGCATTTTTCGCACCGCCTATTTCAACTTCTCCGCTGAGTCTGTTACCGCCTCTGATTACATACTGTTCCATATCGCACCTCTTAATTTATTTCACGAAGAAAAGGCGTATCGCATGACACGCAAATGTATTATAACACAAAAAAACTGTTTGTAAACTATCAGTTTTAACATTTATGAGTTTAGGCAAATCCAATATATGCCACCCTATTAAAAGTCGCAAAAAAAGTTCTGCCTTGTACAAACACAAAGCAGAACTTATATTATCATATTATTTTCCTACATAATCCAGAGGATTAACAAGTACGCCTCTGTTATAAAGCTCAAAATGCAGATGCGGTCCCTGGCTGACACCGGTACTGCCGGAGTATGCCACTACCTGACCCTGTGTAACACTCTGGCCATATGCTACGGCAAAACTGCTCAGATGTGCATATCTGGTAATGCTTCCGTCTGCATGCTGAATATCTACACAGTATCCGTATGCTCCGTACCAGCTTGCTCTTACAACAACACCGCTGGAAGAAGCCCTTACTGACGTTCCGCTTGGTACATACCAGTCCACACCGGTATGCATTGCCCACTGTCCGGTAATCGGGTGGACACGATATCCAAATGCTGAAGTAACCCAGTTACTGTTAACAGGCTTAATATATGTGGGAGGAGTAAGTGTACCTCTCTCCACAATCTTAGGTACTGCCTCTGTATAGACAGTTTCATTAATAATCTCCCTATCGGATTCAACACCGTTTACATATGATACAAGAGCAACTACTCCTCTGCGTCCGCTTACGCCGTTCTGGATAACATTCTCTGAACCAATATACATGGAATTGTTATCAACATACTGAACAGGAGCGTCATAATCTTCATCATATGAGGCCTCTTCAACCACTACAACAGTAATTTCTGATGCCGGAACTGTTATTACAACAACATCCCCCGGATAGATGGCAGTATTGACATCCATTCCGTAATTCAAAGCAAACAACTCATCAAGGGTAAGTCCGTGAGCCTTGGCAATCGAAGAAAGACAGTCCCCGGACTGTATTGTATATGTTCCTTTCTCTGCGTGCTCCTTGGTAATAAGCTCATACGCTTCGTCCACGGAAACTATATCTGCCTTGTCCGCTTTGGTCTCGATAATTTCTATATTTTCAGCAAAATCTACTGAAAGAACTCCATCCTTATATACAACTTCTTCTTCAGCAGGAGTCTCTTCCTCGCTTCCGTTTATTGAAGCAAGAACCTTAGCTGCTTCATTCACTTCAACATCCGCTGACACCACATTGGTCTTCAATGAAGTATATATTCCCTCTGTATCTTCAACAAGTTCAACGGTAAACTCATTAGAATCACTGTATTTACTCTTAACTGCCTCAAAAAGTTCCACTACTTCCTCTTTAGAAGCCAGAGTGACAGTAAAATCATCTATTCTGACTGTATAAGCAAGGGATTCCTCCCTGGTATCAACTGCGGTTACTGTCAAAGTATTATATATTGACTCTGCCAGTGCTTCTTCAGAAACAACCGCTCCTCCGTTTTCTTCTTTGTAAACATTCATATCTGCTTCAACCAGTGCCATGCCACTGCCGGAATTGTTAATCTTGGTTCTGGCTTCCCTGAGTGCTGACTGTGCCACAGAAGCATCACTGACAAATCCAAGTTCCTGACCGTTCAAAACGACCATGTATCTGTCATCAGGAGTATATGTGTTACCACCGTTTGCGACTTTTTTAACAAAAGGAATTGCCACAAGCAGAAACAGCACTGCGGTGATTGCGGTTCTGGCATATGAAATATATATTTTTTTCCGTCGTCCCAAACGATTCATAAATACCTCCACTAAATTTGTTACAGTATGTAACATTTTCGTAACAATTAGAAGTGTAACAGATGATAAGCATTTTGTAAAGTGTTTTTATTAATTTTATCTTATTTTTTGAGCATTTTTGCCAGTCTGTTAACGGTCTCCTCTATGGTAAGTCCATCCAAATCTATAATAACATCTGCATATTGTTCATATAATGCGGTTCTTTCATTATACAAATCAAGCAGTGTCTGTCCCTCTTTAATGGCCACTCCCCTGCCCTTAAGATTGGAAAGTCTGGAGTTAATCGTATCATATTCTGCCCTCAGATACACAATGATTCCGATTTGCCGAAAGTGTTCCATTGCCTCTTTTCCGTATATGACACTGCCGCCTGTGGCAATAACACTGTTTTCGGCTTCCAGTCCGGCATTAATTCTGTTTTCCGTCTCAAGAAATCCTTCGTTACCTTCCTGTGCTATTATATCCTTTAAAAGTCTTTTCTCTTTTTTTTGAATAACCAAATCAGAATCTATGAATTCGTATCCGAGTATCTTTGCAAGAACAACCCCGGCGCTGCTTTTTCCAACGCCGGGCATTCCGATTAAAACTATATTGTTTTTCATTGATGTGCCTCTACTTTACGTCTGTTTTCTGTACGGAATATCCGAATTTACCTATTTTATTTCCCAGAAGGAAATATTCTCCGTGGGAATATGCCACAAGGTTTGCCGAATTCAGATTGAATTTTCCTGTTTCATCCATGTATCTGTCGTCCACGGTTACATTTACAATCTCAGCAATGAACATGTCATGGCTTCCCAGACGTTTTACCTCTTTAACCTTGCATTCAAGATTAACGGGACTTTCTGCAATTTTAACCGCACCCACCTTCTCTGAGGGAACCGGAGTCAGTCCCATCTCTTTAAATTTGTCCACATCCCTTCCGGAACGGACACCACAGTAATCCGTTGCAAATGTAAGCTCTTCAGTAACAAGATTTACAACAAATTCTCCTGTCTCTTCTATTATAGAGTGGGAGTGTCTCTCTTTTCTCACTGAAATTGACAGCATTGCAGGATCTGAACAAATCGTTCCCGTCCATGCCACCGTTATAATATTGGGTCTCTCTCCCGGTCTGTTACAGCTAACCATTACCACCGGTAAAGGATAAAGCATATTGCCGGGTTTCCAGTTCTGTTTTGCCATTATTATTCCTCCTATTGCGCTATTTCCATCATTAATTCCGGTACAATCTGTTTCTTGCGGGATACAACCCCCGGAAGTAAAAATGCGCCGTCATGTCCCTCAACTCCCAGAGCATTCTCAACCAGTTCCTCTGCACCGTCGCCCACACACAGAAGCTCCGTGCCGGGAAGCATCATGTCCGTAAGCATGAAAAACAGCATATCTACGCCCATGGAGCTGTACTGTTCTTTCATATAAGCAAAAATTTTCTTCTTGACCTGAGCCAGTTCTGAACTGTCCATACAGGATATCTGTCCGATTCCGAATGTAACATCTCCCATGGAAAATTTTTTGTAATCGCTGGTAAAAAGTTCTTTTGCTGATTTTTCGCTGATATTGCTTCCGGCAAAAAACATCTCATGTGCAAATTCTTCTATATTAATACCCGTTATTTTAGCCAGTGCCTTTGCCGCGTCTTTGTCCGATTTGGTACATGTAGGAGAGCGGAACATAAGGGTATCAGAAATAATAGCGGCACACATAAGCCTCGCAATATTCTCTTCAACAGGTATCCCTGCATCCTTATACATTCCGTATATTATGGTTGAGGTACAGCCCACAGGCTTATTATAAAAAAACACCGGTGAAATTGTTTCTATGGAACCCAGCCTGTGGTGATCCACTATCTCCAGTATCTCCGCTGCCGCAATTCCGGCAACTGCCTGCTTTGCCTCATTATGGTCAACCATAATTACTTTCTTTTTTTCTGCTCCGAGAAGGCTTCTTCTGGATATCATCCCAATGTAATGTCCATGACGGTCAAGCACCGGAAAATCCCTATGCCTTTTCTCCGTCATAACCTTACGAATATCATCTACATAATCCTCCAGGCGGAATGAAATTAATCCATCACGTTTCATAACATATCCAATGGGGATACTCTGATAGATAAGTCTGGACACCGTAAAAGCATCATGGGGAGAACTGATAATTGTACATCCGTTATCCTGTGCCATTCTGGTGATAGTAAGTGCCACAGGTGCATCTTCACATATGACTATACATCCGGCCCCCATTTCTATGGCACATAACTGTGCTTCATATCTGTTTCCCAGTATTACCAAATCTCCGGTCTTGATGTTTTCCTCCATGGTCTCAGGAGTTGCCACCGCGGTAAATACTTTACCGCTTACAGTAGTACGGCTCTCACTGCCGCAGACTATTTTACCGTCCAGAGTCTCTGCAATCTGCTTATACCCTGTCTCTGAAAGTTCCAGAATATGGTTGTCATATACATCCATATATGATGTGGCAATATCGGTAATGGTTATGATACCTTCCAGTTTGCGGTTCTTTACCACAGGCAGAGTTACCACTCCGGCTTCCTGCATCATATTCCATGCTTTTTTGATGGAGATGGAAGCCTTTACGCTTTCCGTTTTCCGTATATCCAAATCACTCACCTGAGCGCGCACATCCTGCAACAACGGCAGAGGGGAAACTCCGCATTTTTTCAAAACGTAACGGGTTTCTTCGTTAAGCTGACCTGCCCTGTAGGGTGTATAATCCTGGGTTCCTGTAATTTTATTTTTTAAATTGGCGTAAGCAATAGCTGAACATATAGAATCAGTATCCGGATTTTTATGTCCGACAACATATACATTACTCATTATGCACATCTCCTTGTAGATATCCGTCTTAAATAATACCAAAATAGCAGAGTATGGTGAATATTGCAAGTGCTGCGGCAATAACCAGGGTACATACGGATACTGCCACCGCTGCATTTACACCTTTTTTGAGTATTCGGATACGTTCTTCATTCTTAGCATCCGTTTCATCCATAAGTGTTTTTACATTCTTGTATATGAGCAGATTATCCTTATGCACGGAGGCTTTTATTTCATCTCCCAAATCACTTATATGATTTATTGATTCCTGAATTTCCGTCATCTTCTCCGGTGCAATTTCTGTCTTTTTGGAAACTTCATCAATCCTGTAAAGGCTGAAATCCACCGAATTCTTGATTTCTGTCAAAAGTGCTTCTGTACGCACACCTCTTGCAGAAACATCCTCCATATAATTAATCACCTGTTTTTTAACTGAAGCGGCATTAACCTCCTGACTTACCATGGCCCGTATATCCTGTTCCGTAATTGTATGTTCTTTAACTGCATGTTCTTCTTTTTTGACATTTTCCCGCCGTGGCTCCCTACCTGCAAAAATATTCCATTTCGCTGCCATATGCTGCCTCCTGTATAGTATAATAAAGGAATGCACCCGAAAGCACATTCCTTATCCAATCCTATGTATTAAAATACAAGTGTAATAAAGTATGGTTCAAAATATCCGAAGAAAAGTTCTAACAGGTAACTTGAAAGGACAAGCCCCGCGATACTTATTACCATTGCCAGAAACGCTTTATTCTTATCCGGTATTACTTTCTTAATGCATATAAGGCCCTGAATAAGTACAAACAGCGATATCGCACTCTGAATAATGGTAAGGAAAATATTAACGCCGGAAATAACTATAAAATTCTTAAATATTGCTATAACCTGAACAATTACAAGTCCGGTAGCGGTCACTCCGCAAAGTGCAGCTATTTTGCTGACGCTCTTCTTAAAGTTTCCTTTTACAAAAAGAAGATTTATCAAAAATCCAAGCCCGAATACTACTGCAGTCATTGTAACCATCCAGAAAATCGGGAAGAAAAATGCCTGTACAAATGAACCGAAGCCTATATCATATATAGCCTTATCTTCAAATGTACCTATAAACATGGCACGGACAAAATTAGGGCAGTTCTGATACATATAAGCGATTCTGTGCTCGCTGCCATTTTCTATCAGTACATAAGCCATGGCTGTGTTCAGGATACTCTCTACAACATATACCACCATCAGTACCAGCCACATAAAACCTGATGCAATAATGTTAGCCTTATCAAAAAATTCTTCTGTGGCATCAAAAGGTTTCCTGAATATTCCCTTAAAAAATTCCCCTATAGATTTAAAGCCCTCACTGAAAACATTTGGTTTCTTAGGCTGGGGTGCTGCCTGTTCATATGCCGGTGCACCCTGGGGCATGCTCTGTACCGGTGTGCCCTGGGGCATGCTCTGTACCGGTGTGCCCTGAGGCATGCTCTGTGCCGGCTGGGGTGTTGCCTGCTGCTGGCATGTGCAGACCTCACCATCTTCTAATTTTTTTCCGCAAAATGTACAAAATGCCATTATATACCTCCTATTATGTAACCCAATCAAAGATTAGTTATTTTTACCAGATGATTATATCATAGCATTTTTTTATAATCAATAAACTTATTTATTATCTGACAGTTTTTCAATATTGTCTCTTGTCAGATTTTGTTTCTTAACTTCTTCCCGGGAATACTGCTTCATAAGTTCGTTATATTCCTCTTCACTTATTTCAACTTTTTCATCGTCATCAAGGTAATAATGAACAATATACTTTCTGTTTTCAAGATTCTCCCATACACGCTTTACTATTAATTCTCTTTCTATACCGTTTGCCGTGAATTTCTTTATCTTTTCATGGTATGACACGGAAGCTCCCCCTTCAACGTCAAATGTACCGTCTGAATATATTTTTGTCATGGCACGTTTATGCATTTCATACCCGTAAATCATATCTCCCGCATCATAAAAAATAATATAAGTTCCTCGAATACCTAAATCTGCAATTATTTCATCATTGCCGTCTCTGTCTAAATCAACACTGTAAAAAGTTCGGTCATAACTTTCATAATTATCATATGCATTGCATACTGTAGGCAAATTTTTTATTTTTAAACCCGCTTTGAAACCTTCTGCCGAATCAACATATATAAAGCCCTCTTCGTCGAGAAGTACCTTCTGCATCATGCTCAATTCTTCATCCGGCATTCCTGGTGTGGTTGCTTCCGGTGTGGTTGCTTCCGGTGTGGTTACTTCCGGTATGGTTGCTTCCGGGGTGGTTGCTTCCGGGGTGGTTGCTCCCGGTGTTGCTTCTTCTGAAGTATTTGCCTCTGCTCCTGACTTTATTGTTTTATTTGTTGCGCATCCTGTCAAAATAAACATTACACAAACTATAATAAATAGTATTTTTCTCATATATATTTCCTTTCTCTTGACCCTCCAGCTTCTTACGCCATGGGTTTTTTAGCTCTTTCCCTTTCTCCTGGCCCGACTCCACACGGGTTGCTGGCTTTTTCCCCTCCTCCCATGGGCCTATATGCGCATTTCACACTTCCCTGACCCTCCAGCTTCTTACGCCATGGGTTTTTTGACTCTTTCCCTTTCTCCTGGCCCGACCTCACACGGGTTGCTGGCTTTTTCCCCTCCTCCCATGGGCCTATATGCGCATTTCACACTTCCCTGACCCTCCAGCTTCTTACGCCATGGGTTTTTTAGCTCTTTTTCCTCTTACTTGACCCACGGGAGCCGTTAAAGTGGAAAGTTCAGAAGTAGCAAGTGAATTCCGAAGATAAATGCAGTGATATGCGACACTTTCCATTCACCAATGTTTTTCATTTATATATTATTCCATCGCATATAAATTGTCAATCGCAAATATAACTTTTGTTTTTTCGAACTTTAGACTAGATTTATTCATCCTATTGGTATATAATTATTCGGACAAAAGATACTAAAGCTTATTACAGGAGCAGGGAGAATTATATGAAAATAGTATTACAAAGGGTATTAAATGCTTCCGTTGCCGTTGATGGCAAAACCATTGGAAAGATTGGAAAAGGGCTGCTGGTTTTTCTGGGCATAGAAACTGATGACACAGATGACTTGCTTCAGAAATATGCGGATAAGATAGTGAAGTTACGAATATTTGAGGATGAGAATGGCAAAACCAACCTTTCTCTTTCAGATGTGGGTGGGTCATTGCTTATAATATCCCAGTTTACATTGTGTGCAGACTGCAGTCATGGAAATCGTCCGGGTTTCACCGGGGCAAAATCCCCTGATGAAGCCAATAGAATGTATGAAGAATTTATCAGAATATGTGGGGAGAAAGTTGAATGTGTAGAACATGGGGAATTCGGTGCAGACATGAAAGTATCTCTGGTAAATGACGGACCTTTTACCATATTACTGCCTTAGAACATAATAAGGAGCTGCCCCTGTATAGGGAGACAGCTCCTGTATTATTATAAGCTCTTAACTGTATTAACTACATTTTCAACAGTGAATCCGAATTTCTTAAACAGAGTATCTGCAGGAGCACTGGCACCAAAGCCTGTCATTGTAACATAAGCTCCGTCAATTCCTACATATTTACCCCATCCGAAATCTGAAAGTGCTTCAACCGCAACTCTCTTACGAACACTCTTAGGCAGCACACTTTCTTTATATTCGCTACTCTGCTGCTCAAACACATCCATACATGGCATGCTTACCACTCTAACGTCAATTCCCTCACCATCCAGAATCTTCTTTGCTTCAATTGCAAGAGAAACCTCTGAACCGGAAGCCATGATAATGGCATCAGGGATATCTTTGGAGGAATCTGCTATAACATATCCTCCTTTTAATGCCTCTCTGCCTGAACCTGGAATCTGCGGAAGGTTCTGTCTTGAGAGAACCAGAGCCGTAGGTGTATCCAAAGATGTTAAAGCATAGTACCATGCTGCCGCTGTCTCTGTCGCATCACAGGGACGGAATACAGAGAAATTAGGCATTGCTCTGAACATTGCAAGCTGCTCTATAGGCTCATGGGTAGGTCCATCCTCACCCACGCCGATACTGTCATGGGTAAATACAAATGTAAGAGGCGTTTTCATAAGCGATGAAAGTCTTGCCATAGGCTTGGTATAGTCACTGAATACAAAAAATGTTGATACAAAAGCCCTAAGTCCGCCGTGAAGCATAATTCCGTTGCCTATTGCGGTCATAGCCAGTTCTCTTACACCAAAGTGAAGGTTACAGCCACTGTAATCCTCCTTGGAAAAATCTCCCTGTCCGTTCATATATGTTTTTGTAGAAGGTGCCAAATCCGCAGCCCCTCCCATAAGGTTCGGAAGAAGTGCCTTTGCTTTATTTAAAACCTTGCCTGAAACGCTTCTTGTAGCTTCCGGGGCATCAGAATGGCTCCAGAACTCTTCTGTATCCAAAACCTTTGAGGCAAGTGTTTCATCATGATAGGTATCCCACAATTCCTTCATATCCGGGTATTCTTTGCAATACTCTTCAAAAAGCCTGTTCCAGTTTTCCTCTGCTTTGGCACCTTTAGCTGCAAGTTTTTTGTAATTATCATATACCTCTTCCGGTACATAAAAAGCTTCTTTGGAAGGCCAGTTAAGATTATCCTTCAGTGCTTCAATATTATCTGCTCCCAAAGGCTCACCGTGGGCACTGGCTTTACCTTCCTTGGCAGGACATCCAAAACCGATTCTGGTTTTAACCGTAATAAGTGAAGGCCTGGTCTTATCTGCCTTTGCTTCCTCTATGGCCGCACCTATTGCATCAATATCATTGCCATCTTCAACTGTAATTGTCTGGAACCCAAAGGATTCAAATCTTTTCTGGACATTTTCAGTAAAAGCAATATCCGTGCTTCCCTCTATTGAAATACTGTTGGAATCATAAATAACGATTAATTTATTAAGGCCCATGGTTCCGGCAAGGGACATTGCTTCTGATGAAATACCTTCCATCATACATCCGTCACCACCAAGAACATAGGTATAATGATCTACCACAGGGTAGTTTTCTTTATTGAATACAGCCGCAAGATGTGCCTCTGCCACTGCCATACCTACCGCCATTCCCATTCCGGCACCCAGCGGACCTGTAGTAGCTTCCACTCCTACGGTGTGTCCGTATTCAGGATGTCCCGGTGTCAAAGAATCCAACTGCCTGAAATTCATTAAATCCTCTTTGGTAAGGCCGTATCCAAACAGATGCAGAAGAGAATATAATAATGTAGATCCATGTCCTCCTGACAGTATAAATCTGTCTCTGTTCGCCCATTTAGGATTGGCAGGGTTATGGTTCATATGATTTCCCCAAAGCTCATACCCGATTGCAGCACATCCCAAAGGAAGTCCCGGATGTCCTGAATTGGCCTTTTGAACTGCATCCGCAGCCAAGACCCTGATTGCATTAACTGACAACTGGTCCAAACTTGTACTCATTTTCTGTAATTCCTTTCTTCATTCCCTGATACATATCAGATAAAGTGTTTTTCTTTTAACGGAATAAGTCCGTTTGCCTTATGTCCAAACAATCCCTTGTTCTTTTTCCCGCACTTTAAAATAGCCTCGTCAATCAGCTTCTTAACCTCTTCGGCCTCAAAGCCCGCTGACTTAACCTGAAGTTCATCGATTAATAAGTATACTTTTAAAAGTGCCTTTTCGTCAATACTGTATCCATTTTCCTTTGCATAATCTTTTGCGATTAATACAAGATCATTTACTGAAAGTTTCTTAAGTTCCACGGTGTATGTGAACATTGCGGCAAATGTGGGGGCTTCCATAAAAAGTCTTTTGAGGGAATAATCCTCTCCCGTGAGTATAACCAACATACCCTCCGTCTGACCCATCATAAACTCTGTCAGTTCTTTCACGGCGTCCAAAGTAAGCATTCCCGCATTTTCAATAATTAATGTAGTGCCTTTAATTTTATCCGCAGAATCTTTTATGCCTTTTTTATTAAGTATTCCGGAAGTAGTTTTTGCAACCTTTAACTTTCTTTTATCATCCTCGGCATGGAGGGCCTTAAACAGATTTATGGCAAATCCGGTTTTATCCGTATCCGTTCTGCCCATAACCGCAATGTTTCCATATGCGGACGTACCGTCATAGACTTCTTTTTTCTTGCCCTGAATAACTTTATTTACAGTTTCTTCCATTCCGTTGATGCACAGATATTTACGGATATATTTTTTCTCCTCGGCAGTCATTTCGGGGAGCGGATTTTCTTCCTGTTTTTCACCGGATTCCGAAACCTCTGTATCATCATCTATTTCTCCAATGACTTCCGCTTCATCGGATTCCTCCGAAAAAGATACATATTCCTCTTCAGGATGCTCCTCTACAGACGCAGACGCTGCCTGCTCTTCCATCTCTGCCTGAACCTCCGTTAATATCTGACGGGTGAGCTCATCCACAGCCTTATCCGAATCATCTTCCGGCTCGGATACAGGTTCTTCTATGGACTCCTCCTCGGATACCTTAGGATAGAAAAGAGAAGCTGTATCTTCCTCCTGTTCTGTTTCCTTATCATCGGACTTTTGGCTGTTTCCCTCAACGGTGGCAATAATTTCTGAAACCGCTTCATATATATCAGCAGTTTCATCCGTTACAAATTCCTTAAACTCTTCTATATGATCATCGTCATCTTCCGTTTCGGAACTGTTTTCCTCTATATCCGGTTCAATATCGGATTCTTCGGACTCAGTTTTTGAATTAACCTCACTAAGCCAGTCCATTAATCCAATCTGGCCTTCTATAGTTTCCTCTTCCTCAACAGACGGCATTACCTGTACCGGAGGTGCTGATTTATTCCAGTGGTGAGTATTTATTCTGATTTCCTTAGTAGGTTCTATTACTTCATTATCTTCGTGGGCTTCCTCTTCAGTTTTTTCCTCCGGCTTTTCTCCGGCAATACTTTCCATGATAAGTGCCATGCTTTTAGCCAGTTCTTCCTGGATATTCTGGGTATCATATATGGAATAGTTCTTTTCCGGAACCAGAATCTCCTCTTCAGGTTCTGCTATGCCGGAAGTCTTATCCTCATCCTGACTGACTGAATCAGTTTCTTCTATAGTAATCGTTTCCGTAATTATTTCCGGTTTTTCCTCAGCCTCCTCCTGCTGCTGCATTTTCAATTCATGAAAATTTATTCCTGCCAGACGGTACTGCTCCATAAGGTCATATTTTGCCTGCTGTGATTTGGTAAGTGGTGCAAAACGTTTTTTCAGGCTCAGTGCCTTATCCACATACTCACCCTCATTGAACCACAGTATCAGGTCATCGCATTCCCTTACGCATTCGTCCAGCCTGCCGGCTTTGGCATAGAGCTCAGCCAGTTCATAGGCATACTTTTCCTCAAGCTCGTTGTTTTTATATTCCTCAAGAATCTCTATAAGCCTGTCAGTAGATGCCCCTCTGGCCACGTTCAGTTTATACAGCAGAATAAATCTCCCTGTATCCCTTGGCGCTTCCTCCACAAATTCCTTATACAGTTCATCTGCCTCGTCTAAATCATTAATGGCAATGGATAAATCCGTTAATTTATAAATAAGGCGTTTTCCTCCCAGATTACGGTTATATGCGTAAACACAAATATTTCTGGCATCCTTCAGTCTGCCGGCACGCTCATAAACCTCCTCTGCGACGGAAAGTTCAGACCACTTTTTAACTTTTCGCCATTCGATAGTATCCGCAACCTTTGCTGCCTCCTCGATTTCCCCTTTGCCGCAAAGCCTGCCTATTTGTTCCAGTTTGATGCCTAATTCCACTCTGTCCAAACTGTCCACCCTGCCTTTCCGTATTATAAGATATATCAACCCTGAATAATTCTATCACAGCGCAATATCAATGTCAAAAAAGATTATAATATGTCTAACGTTGTTTGTTCATATTCCATAGTATCATATTCCATCTCTTCTGTTTTAACCTGGCTTCTGTAATCAACTACTACGGTCTGCTGCATTTTAGCCACCATTTTCTGCCCCAGAACGTAGTTTATATCAAACATTTTGGTTATTGCCGGAGTCGCTCCTCTGGCGGGAACGATTAACTGAACATGATTGGTTTTTAACAGTTTAAAAATCGGTTCCCATATATATACATCCTTTGCTGCTCCGAAGTGATTGTCTATAAAAATTGTCTTTCCCGTTACCGCTGTATCCTTTCCGGCTGCATTAATGCTTGAAATATAATGAATTACCGCTATCAGGAATTGTATATAAATTCCCTGGGACTGTCCCGTGCTTCCCACCGCTTCCTCATATTTGAGATATCTGCTTCTGTCCTTAATGTGCTCTCTCTTATACAGACACAGTTTAATGCTGTTCATGTCCGTAACTATTACGGAAAACAGTTTTTTCCACGAAAGCCTGCTTTTCATGTATTTTAACTTATCGCCGGGACTGTTAAATGCTTCGGCATTGGAAACGGTTTCATTGATATATACGGACATTCTGTCCTTATACATTTCATCTTTAATATATGGCACTGAAAGAGTGATCACGGAAATATCTTCATTATCCAGATTTATTCTGGAAAGCTTGGGAAGTCGGTCCAGTTCGGTTTTGATATTACTGCAGATTTGTACGCAGCGGTTTACAAAACTGTCCTTAATTCTTTCCATATCACTTATACTCTTGTCAATGCGGTCCCTTTCCAGAGCAATATATTCATTGGTCTCTTTTAAATTACGAAGCATATCCTCAACTTCAGCTGTTCCTTTGGGAGGTATCAGGCTGTTTCTGACCTCTTCTGCCAGCTCATAGGCATCCAGACTGGTAAGTGCATCAACCAGCTTCTGTTTATTGTCAATGAAACGAGTGTTAAGTTTAGACTCGTCCCTGTTAAGCTTCTCATATTGTTTCTGGAGTTTATCATAGTCATCTGCACTGATTTCCTCTGTACCTGCATCCACTGCCCTATTTTCAGGAATTTCTAACCCTGCGCTCCTGATGATTCTTTCAAGGTCTTTTTCCATAAAAAGAATGTCCTTGCCGGCATTTTCTTTATTTTTTATGTCTTTTTCCACTGCCAGAATACGTTCCTGAATATTGGACATTTCCTGCCTGTGACTTACAATAAAGCTCTGCGGGCTGCTGATATTTTCCCTTACAAATTCTCCGTACTTATCCTCATATCTGCGTCTGCCATGCTCTATGCTTCCTTCAATACGGTTTTTCCGTGCGCTCTGGGCATCCAGTTCATTTTCTGTTTCTTTGATTTCTCTGTCCGCCGCCACAGCCTTTTCCTTTAATTCGAGCATTTCCTCCATTCCCGATACGGTGAGTCTGCCTCCGCCAAAGGTTTGGGCTGCTTCTTCTAAGGACATACCTCTGTATATAATACTGTCTGCGCTTTTTTTCATTGCATTCTCATAGCTTGCCAAAAGTCTCTCTTTATCTGCAATGTCTCCGTTTTCTCCCGCGATGATTTTTTTAAGGGCTGACATTCTGGCGTCTGTTTCCTCTTCGGATAATCCCCGGAGGGCAGGAATATTTTCTGTAAGATATATCTTATATTCCGAATCAAATTCCTTTTGAACGGCTTCAAGATTATCCGTAACCAGCCTGTATTCCTCTTCTGCCTGCAAAACTTCACCCTTAAGCGCAAAAGCCCTGCGGTGAACATTATCATATTCTCTTTTTGATGCCTTAAGCTCTGTCTGTTCTTCCTTAATGCCTGAATATACTGCCCCAAGTCTCCTGTTTTGTCTGGCTGTTTTAGAGTATATCTCACATTCCTTCTTTAAATTATCCAGTTCCTTACGGGCTTCTTTAAGCCACTTTGTCAATTCTTCGGACTTTGCGGCATTTTCCTGCTGCTTAATAATTATTTTTTCCTGTCTTGCCGTAACCTTTTCCTTATCCCTGCTTATCCTGTCAATACGGTTTTTAAGAATTTCTTCCGAATCTTTGCCTTTAAGGGATTTAATAAAGATATTATCCTCTGATACAAGACGGCATTTATCTGCATTCTTTTTCAAAATTTCCCTGTATCTGGCTATATCCTCCGATGTCTTTTGAAGTTCTGCCGCCAGTGCGGCATCATCCCACAGAAAGCTCATGTTTCTGCACACTGCCAGCGTGGTCTCGGAATCGAAGGGAGTTTTACCCTCTTCAATTACGGAAAACGGCAGAATCGGAATTACACAGTTGCCGGTATTAAGGTTCTCCGTCACCTTATCCATGGCAATCTGCTCATATGTATTCCCGGCAAAAATGCAGAAAGGTGCCTGTGGGATTTGTTCAAGTATTTTT
>JBJEND010000073.1:0-15764 GCA_051880015.1 Butyrivibrio sp.
CCGCCGGTATAATATTGGGCAATGCCCTTCCGAATATCTCCTTTAATGAGACAATATTATTTGTCAGCATATATTCCTTCATACCGGAAATCAAATCATCAATAATTCTGTATCCGTACTGCATTACCGATGTGGTAACCTGAACGGTTTCACATCCCAGTAACATAAATTCCAGCGCATCCTTCCAGGTTTCTATTCCTCCCATTCCGCTTACAGGTATGTCTTTTAACTCGGGATTGGACTTCATATCATATATAAACCTTAATGCAATGGGTTTAACGGCTTTGCCTGAATATCCGCCTACAGCAGTTTTGCCTGCCACATCCGGACCGGATGCAAAGGTTACGGGATTAACATTCATAATGCTTTTTATAGTGTTAATTGCAGCTATTCCCGTTGCACCACTTTGAATTGCGGCTATTGCAGGAATTTCCATATTGGTAATGTTAGGTGTCATTTTTGCCAGAATGGGAAGTCCTGTTCCCTTTCTTGTGGCAGCAGTATATTTTTCTACCAGTCCGGGATTGGTTCCCACATCACTTCCCAAACCTTCACCGCTCATATGGGGACAGGAAAAATTACATTCTATAATATCTGCTCCCGCCTCGGTAACTGCCTTGGCAAGAAATGTCCACTCCTCTTCACTGCGGCCCATTATGGAAGCCACTATAACCTTTGTGGGATAATTTTTCTTAAGGTCTTTAAGAAATTGCAGATTTTCTTCCAAAGTATGGTCAGATATCTGTTCAATATTTTTAAAACCCACAAAAGGATTACTTTCCTTTTCCAGCCTGTCAAATCTGGGAGAAACTTCCCGGGGAACAAAAGCTCCTATGGTCTTAAATGCAACGCCTGCCCAGCCCATATCAAATGCCTTTGCCACCATTTCATAATTGCTTCCCACTATGGAGGAAGACAGAAAAAACGGATTTTCACATTGAACGCCGCAAAAATCAACTGATAAATCCACTTCTTTCTCCATGGGCAAATCGGATTTAATATTCTTTATTACATCAGCGATTTTCACCGGTGCGTTAATTTTACCCCTTATGCAGGCTTTCTCACATTCCCTGACGGTACAGCCTGCACAGGGATTATCCTTTGGCCTGAGTCTTGCAGCTCCCTGTATGTTTTCAAATCTTACGGCCCTGATTATACGGTCGGCCTTAACATTATAGGGACAGGCTTTTGAACAGGGTCCTCCGGCACATAACAGACATCTTGAAGCTTCTTCTTTTTCTATAATCCTCTCATATGCCATAGACAGTCCTCCTATTCTTTGGAAGGAGTTCTCTTAATATATTTTCCCATGCCCGGCTCTCCTACAAATTCTCCGTCACTGTATACAAGAGAACCTCTGAGATATGTCTGTACAGGATATCCGTGGAGCTTCTTTCCTTCCCATATTGTGTGGTCATAATCAGAGTGCATATTGCTTACACTGATTGTGAAATCCTTATTTTTATCATAGATAACTATGTCGGCATCTTTGCCTACTGCCAGAGAACCTTTCGATTCACATCCGAATATTTTTGCAGGATTCGTGGCACATACTTCCACAACCCTTTCAAAAGAAATTTTTCCGCTGTTGGCAGCGTCCAGCATATATGGATACAAATTCTCAACACCGGCACAGCCGTTGGGAATTTTGGTAAAATCATCCTTGCCCCAGTCTTTTTCATAGCTCTGGAACGGGCAGTGATCTGTGGCTACCGTATCAATAAATCCGGCTTTAAGGGCTGTCCACAGAGCCTCCAGACTCTCCCGGCCCTTCATTGGAGGTGAACATACGAAGTTGCGTCCGTCCTCTCTTTTATACACATCACAGGTAAATTCAAGATACTGAGGACAGGTCTCAATATATACTTTATGACCCTCCTCTTTTGCCTTAATGCAGGCTTCAAGTCCTTCTTTATCTGCCATGTGTACAATATAAATGGGTGCATCAAGGTGTGATGCCCAGTGTACTGCTCTTTTATCGGCTTCCGCTTCAACAAATTCCGGCCTGCTCAAATAATGATACCATGCTGAAGTCTTTCCCTCTTTCAGGAATCTTTCAATGTTAAGGTCAATAAGGTCCGGATTTTCCGCATGGACATTTATCATTGCGCCAAGCTCCTTGGCTCTCTGCAAAAGCCTTACTAAAGTGGCGTCATCCACCATCATGTTTTCTTTCTTATATACAAGGAAGCACTTAAAGCTTGTAATTCCTTCCTTGACTGCCTGCTCCATTTCATCAAGAATTTCTCCACCGTTTAAATCGGTGATACAGCAGTGAAATGCGTAGTCAACGCAGGCTTCTTTTTCAAGTACCTCCTTTTTAGAACCTACAAGTCCTAAAATAGTCTCTCCCCTGTGCTGTACAGGATAGTCAAAAATAGTTGTAACTCCGCCGCAGGCTGCCGCTCTTGTACCGGACAGATAACTGTCTGCCGATACCGTTCCCCCGAAAGGCATTGCCATATGTGTGTGTACATCCAATGCTCCCGGCAGAACCAGTTTTCCTGCCGCATCTACGGTTTTCTCTGCTTCATAGGGAAGATCCTTTCCTATTGCTGCGATTTTACCGTCCTTAACGGCTATATCCGCAACAAAACTTTCCCTGGCGGTTACTACAGTTCCACCCTTAATTAATAAATCCATACCGATGCCTCCTTTATATCCGTGTCCCGGCATTACTGCCGGGACCACGGTAAATTTATTTTGTAAAATTATCTAATTTGTATACAAGTAAAAGTCCTGATCTCTGATATATCTGAGCTACTTCTACAAGATCCATGCCGCCTGCATTGGCAACTGCAAGATTAGTTACCCAGGTTACACCAAAATCAACGGTTCCGTTATTAACGGCTGTTGTTTCGGAAATATCACCACCACCCGGTGTAATGGTTACATTAAGTCCCACTTCGTCGTAATAGCCTTTTTTAAGTGCTACATAGTAACCCATGAACTGTGCCTGTGGCAGCCATTTTAACTGAATTGAAACATCTTTTTTCTCTACGTCGAATTTACCGTCCTCTGATTCCAGTGCTGCTTCAAGGAAAGATGTATCCCTTATATCATCAAGAGTAAGGTTTTTAAGCTTTTCTGCTGCGGCAGAGTCATCAAGGGATACATACTGTTTTGCCAGATCAAGAGTCTGCTGCATTGCTGTTTCATCCATATTGCCAAGATCTGATACCTTATTTCCCTTCATATCGGTTTCAACAAGCTTTTTAACCTCTGCTGCCATATAAGACTGATGATCCGGAGATACTGATGAACCGTATTCATATACAATTTCTGCTGCCTCCTCAGGATTTTCGCAGGCATATTCCCAGCCCTTTAATGAAGCATATATAAAAGCTTTAACTGTTTCGGGATTTTCCTTTGCAAATTCCTTGGTACAGAAAATCATATCCTCCAGCATTGCCACGCCTTCATCATTCATGTCAATTACTCCTACAGAATCTCCATAGCCGTAGCCGCCGTCGTAATCGTTTACTACGAGACCATATTCGTTATATGTCATGGCTGATGCAAGCGTTACCGAATCATCGTCAAAACCATCCATCGTGAAATCCATGCTGAGATATTCGTTGGGAAGACCGTATTTTGTAAGAAGAGCAAGAACTTCATACTCATTTCCCAGTCCCCAGTTTCCTACTTTTCCTTCTGCAGAAGCTGCTTTGATAATTTCCTCATTGGACATCAGGGTCTTTTCTGAATCTCCACCGGTTGCCGTATCGGCAGTCTTTTTTGTGTCTTCACCTGAGCTACAGCCTGCAAATACTGCTGCTGCAAATACTGCCGCACTGCAAAGTGCAATAAGTTTCTTAAATTCTTTCTTCATAATTGTTTCCTCCTTGTGATTAAAATTTATTTTATCAGGCAGCATGGTAACCACGCTTACTGAATAAAATCCTCTGAACAAGCATCAGTATTCCGTACATCAGAATACCGATTGCACATGCAACTACTATGTATGCCCATGCTGTGGAATACTGGGCCAGAACAATATTTTCCCTTATCTGTCTGCCTACCCCGATTATGTATTCAGCAAAATATTCGCTTACCAGGGCACTTATAACGCTTGAGGGAACAGCTACCTTAAGCGCCGTAAATATGTACGGGACACTGTTAGGTATTCTGAGTTTTACCAGTATTTTCAATCTTCCTGCCGCAACGGTTCTCATCAGGTCTTCTGAATAGGGCTTTAGCTCTGTCAGTCCCCGGAAAGCATTAATACTCATATTAGCCATACAGACAATTCCTACAACTATTGTTTTAGCCACCATTGACCTTGTATATGGGTCGCTGCTCACATCCTTCGTCCAGTTATTCATTACCGGAGCAAGAGCTATAATGGGAATTGCATTAAATGCTGCTATTATGGTTACTCCGCTGGAACACCATGTGGGGAACACGGAAGCCAGCACAGCTATTAAATACCCCGCAACCGAACCTATTATCAGTCCAAGTATTGCTACAATAACCGTTGCCTTAACATTCAATAAAATCTTATCCATGTTTTCCGTCATGATGACGCCGATTCTGCTGGGGAGGGGCAGTGTAAAGGTGTCGGTGCTTAATATTTTATGTAAACCTTGACACTGCCATAAAACGAATATAAACACTCCCAATAAAATGGGAAGAAATATGCTTTCTGCTGCCAGAAATTTTTTATTTTCATGAAGGCGTTTCCATAAGCTTTTTTTACGTTTAATCTTTCCACTCATGCCTTTGCCCTCCTTTTTCTTTTCCATGGTGATACTAAAAGCTCCAGCCATCCCATTATTTTGGAACTGAAAATACCAATGATGGCACTGAACAATACAATCAGCCAGAATACATATACTGACATGGCGTGCTTTAGCGACTGGGAAAGCATACATCCCAGACCTCCGTCTCCCTGAAGTGTATCCACAAGTATTGAGGCGGTAATGGCCATGGGAGCGGCTATTTTAAGTCCGGTAAAAAAATATGGAATGGAATTGGGAATCAATACCTTTCGGTAAATAGTGCCTTTATTTGCCGCGTAGGTATACATAAGCTCATATTTTTCTCTCTCCACCGCATTAAAACCGGCCAGGGTATTGGTGGCTACCGGATAAAAAGTAAGTATGGCCGCAATCACTATACGGCTTACATTGATATCTCCGGTTATGGATAAAATAATCGGTGCCATTCCGAGAATAGGTATCATCTGAATCAACATTAAATAAGGAAAAATTATTTTTTCCACGACTCCCGAAAGCTTCATAACAAGAGCAAGTATAAATCCCAGTACCGAACCTGCCATAAATCCGTACAGAGCTCGTAAAAGGGTTATTCCCGCACTTGACATAACAACCTGCAGGGCAGTTTTTCCACCCGCTACTTTTTTGGAGCTTATCAGAGCATCCCAAATCTGTTTCAGATGAGGCATGATGTTTTCCGGGGTTCTTTTAACTGCTTCAACTCTGGAAGCAAAGATTTCCCAGACAACAATAATAGCTATAATCCATACTGCCATAGGCAGCCATTTTGGTATTCTTAATTTCTTCATACGCTGCCTCCTTCAAAACTGTTTCTAACCTTTTTAACAAGTTCATTAAATTCCGGTGTCTCTTTTACTTCCAATGACCTGGGCCTTGGTATATCTATATCAACAACGGCCGAAAGCCTTCCCGGATGGGGAGAGAGTACACACACCCTGTCGGAGAGAAAAACAGCTTCCTGTATGTTGTGAGTTACAAAAATAACTGTTTTATTGGTCTGCCGCCAGATTCTTAACAAATCCTCATGGAGTTTTTCCTTTGTAAATTCGTCCAGTGCCGAGAAAGGCTCATCCATTAAAAGTATTTCAGGACGAAGGGAAAGTGCTCTGGCTATATTAACTCTCTGCTGCATTCCCCCTGATAACTGATTGGGATAATGTCTGGCAAAATCAGAAAGTCCTACCATTTCCAGCATTTCTTTTGATCTTGCTCTCCTCTCTGCTTTTTTAAAACCCATTGTTTCCAATGGAAGTTCTATATTCTGTTCCACTGTCCGCCAGTCAAACAGTACCGCACTCTGAAAAACAAATCCGAACTTCCTTTAAAGCCTTATTTCCTTCGGCGTCATCCCGCCGATTCTTACGGTGCCCTCCGTAGGCTCCAGCAAATCGGCTATCATTCTGAGAAGTGTGGTTTTGCCGCATCCTGACGGCCCTAACAGGGAAATAAATTCTCCTTTTTTGATGTCTAAATTTACTCCGGTCAGAGCTTTAACATCATTTCCGCTATTATCCTTAAAAGTCATTCCCAGATCTTTTATACTAATTTCAACGTTTTCATTCATATGTCTATCCTCCAACCTTTCAGGTAATAAAAAACGACAGCGCATGGAACCTTTGTAAGGCACCATTGCCTGTCGTTTTGTTCAGTATATTCATACACCTTTGGTGTTTCAATACATTCCAGCACAAATTTTGTTGTGCTCCCGCACATATAATTATTCTCCATACACTTTTCTGTATAATTCAATACAGTCTTTAACTCCCACCGGCCTTACGGTATTGCCGGGACTTCCGGATGCCACTGCATCTTCTGCCATTTTATCAATGACTGCATAAAAAGCTTCCTTATCTATTCCATACTCTTTAAGTGTAGGTACTTCGCATATCTTCACAATCTCTTCCAGCTTTTCCAGGAATTTAACAGCCGCGGTGGGATTATCATCTTCCGGCGCCGCCGCTCCCGATTCTCTTCCAAGGACGGCAAATTTCTCCAAAGCCCCGTAAATCGCATATCCGATGCACTCTTTTAACAGCATTGCATTGGAAAGTCCGTGGGGTACATGAAAAAGTGCACCTATGGGCCTGCTCATTCCGTGGACAATAGTCACGCTGGAATTATTAATACATATACCTGCCTCAAGGGCAGCTATTGCCATCTCCTTGCGGGCTTCACTGTCGTACCCGTTTTTATAAGCCGCCGGCAGGTACTTTACTATACGTTTTACTGCCGAAATGGCAAGAGCATCCGTTAATTCCGTTGCTTTTTTGGAGGTGTAGGCTTCAACCGCATGGGTGAGGGCATCCAGTCCCGTTGCAGCCGTAACCGATTTAGGCATATCCATGGAAAAATCCGGATCCACTACCGCAACGGAGGGAACCAGTACATCTCCCTTAAGAAGCATTTTTATGTCCTTCTGTGAATCGGTAATAATTGTGAATTTGGTAGCCTCTGACCCGGTTCCTGCCGTGGTGGGGATTGCCACTATAGGTGGAACACTGCCGGCAATTTCCCTTCCGGCATAATCAGAAATTGTGCCCGGATTAACAGCCATGGCTGAAATTGCCTTTGCGGAATCCAAAGGACTTCCTCCGCCTATACCTATTACAAAATCGCATTCACTTTCAATGTACCTTCTGACACCTTCTTCAATCATTAAGTCTGTGGGCTCTCCCGTAATACCGTCAAAGGTGACATAGGATATTTTTTCTTTTGACAGAAGCATTGCCAGTTTCTCATACATAGGGGATTTGCCCACATGTTTTCCTGTCACTATAAGAGCCTTTTGTCCGCATTTTCCGATACATCCCATGGCATCCTCCAATGCGTTTTTGCCTGTAAAAATGTGCGGCGGTGTAATAAAATGTGACATAAGCGCCTCCTGTTGATTAAATCATTTCACGGTCTACCGTACTTAACACTTCATCCAGCTTAACCAGTTCCTCTTTAAGCTGCTCCTCTGTAATTATAAGGGGCGGACATACAAAAACCATGTTTTCGTGGGAATATGTCATAAAACCCTTTGCCTTCAGCATTCCGATAATTTTACCCATTATTCCCTCCGGGTCTTTACCATATGGCACCAGCGCCTCCTTGGTAACTTTATCTTTAACAAGTTCAACACAGGAGAACAGGCCGATATATCTCACATCTCCTACACAGGGATGCTTTTCCTTAAGCTTCTCAAGTTCTTCTCCCAAAACCCGGCCTACATTATTTACATTTTCTAAAATATTGGCTTTGGTATAATATGCCACGCAGGCAACACCCGCTGCACATGCCAGCGGATGTCCGCTGTAAGTAAGACCGCAGGAAAGCAGATGATCGTCAAAATATTCGGCAATCTTAGTGCTTACCGCCACACCGCCTAACGGAACATAACCGCAGGTTACGCCTTTGGCAAAAGTAACCAAATCCGGCACAACATCAAAATTCTGGAATGCAAACATCTTACCGGTTCTGCACCACCCTGCCATAACCTCGTCACATATCATTACGATGCCAAACTCATCACATATTTTTCGGACTCCCGGAAGATATCCCTTGGGAGGAATAATTATTCCGTTGGAACCGGTAATTGTTTCCATTACAATGGCTGCTACCGAATCCGGACCTTCATATATAATCTGTTCTCTTAATTTTGTCAGATAATATTTTGTAGCCTCCTCTTCGGATTTAAATTCAACAGGCTCCCTGTAAATATATGGGTCAAAAAATTTAACAAATCCCGGAATTCCCGGCTCCAAAGGATAACGTCTCGGTTCTCCCGTCAGATTGCCTGCACCGAAGCTTGAACCGTGGTAGCTCCTGTATCTGGAAAATATTTTTTTACGTCCGGTATACAATCTTGCAATTTTAATTGCATTTTCATTGGCGTCTGCGCCTGCATTGGTAAAAAATATTTTTCCGAAGGTGTCCGGAAGCAGCTCCACAATCATCTTCGCAAGTGTTGAACGGGACTCGGCTGCATATGAAGGACCCACGAAACAGAATTTATCCACCTGTTTTTTTATTGCCTCTGCAATATCCTTATTACCGAATCCCAGGTTCAGGTTGACTAACTGGGATGACATATCCGTGTAACGGTTTCCGTCATAATCATAAAAATATATTCCCTCCGCCTTCTCTACCGGAATAGGATTTATACCTCCCTGCCTGCTCCAGGACTGAAGCACATATTCTTTCTGGTTTTTCTTTACTTCTTCTCCGTTCATAATAAATACCTCCAAAACTGATTTATGGCTCTCATTATATTCCCGTATAAATCCTCCTCAATAAGTCCTGACACAAAATTCTTTGTGTTCCGGCACAAAGTTTCAGTCTTTTATTGACTTATTTATTGTATATAAACTATAATAACCCCAGGCAAAGACGCTTGTGCAGCGTTCTTTGCTTTTTTTTGTAAGAAGGTGATAAATATGTCTGTTGAATTAAATACGCTGATAACTAAAGTATCTGATATGGACATTACCCTCATTGCAGGGGAAAAGGGACTTTCTAACCCTGTAAGCTGGGTACATATGGTAGAGACCAGAGAAGCAACGGCCTTTCTTAAAGGAGGGGAGATTGCCTTTGCCACAGGAATAGGCCTGAATAATGGTCTTACACTTCTGGAGTTGATTGAAAATACCTATATTCATAAGGCATCCGGAATTATCCTCAATACAGGTCCGTTTCTGGAAAATATTTCTGATGACATTATCCAATTTGGAAACGAACATGATTTTCCCATTTTTACCGTTCCATGGAAAATCCACATTGCGGAAATTATGAGGATTTTTTCATATACTATTATCAAAAAAGGACAAAAAGCTCTTCAGGTTGCCGCAGCTTTTAAAAACGCCCTATTCTTTCCAAAGCAGGAAGAATTGTATTCCGTGGCACTTACCCAGAACGGTTTTATGCCCTCCTGGAGTTATTGTGCCTGTATAATTAAGGCATTTGATAAAGACCTTAATCCCCTTTCTCCCACCCGCCTTGAAAATATGTCACTGTCGCTGGAACACTATCTCTCCCATGATAAGTTTGAGCATTTTGCGGTGTTTTTGAATGAAAATAATATTGTTATAGTACTGGGGGATTATTCGGAACAGGAATACATAAGAGCAAAGGAATGTTTTCTGGATTATTTTTCAAGATATACGGATAAATCGGAGATAAAATATCTGGGTATGGGCCGTCTGACCAAATCAGTCCGTTGTCTGTACAAAAGCTATAATCAGGCAGAAGCCATTGCCAGACTTCATCTTCACGGCAAGGTTGACCCTTCCCTTGTGGCCTATTCAGACATGGGAGCCTACAGGCTTTTAATGGGTATAGAAGACCAGGATATAATTACGGATTATTATAATAAAACCATCCGCCCCCTTGCCGAATATGACGAAAAAAACAATACAAATCTATGCGATATTCTGAGGGTATATCTTAATAAGGATGGCAGTGTCATGGAGACTGCCAATGTCTTCTTTGTACACAGGAACACCATTAATTATAAACTTAATAAAATAGCTGAGATATTAAATGTTAATCTTACCAGCTTTGATACCAGGTTCCAGATTACACTGGCGTTTATGCTTCAGGATATGCTGTCGTGAACAGTGGATTCGCAGTTACAAATAAAAATATTTCTTTGAATTTTAACTGATGAATGATAAAATATAATCCACCATATATGTATATAAAAAATAAGGAGATGAAAATATGTATATTTGCAAAAATTGCGGGAAAAATATGGAAACCGCAACAAAATTCTGTCCCAAGTGCGGAACAATGTGTACTCCTGATGCTAACCCTCAGGATAACAGGAATTTCGAATCGGCTCAGGACGCATATAACCCATATATACCATATGATGGAAGTGCAAAGGAGAATAAATCTTCAAAATCTCCGAGCAAGAAGAAAAAACCGGGACTTGTGATAGGAATAGTGTGTGGAATAGTTTTATTGTGCGCAGGACTGGGTTTTGGGGGGTGGTATCTGGTTAACCGATTTGTGAAAGATGCGAATCGTGAAAAATATAAGCTGACTTTTGAAGTATCTCAAGGTGGAACGGTTATTACAGAACCCGGAGAGTACCCTGAAGGTTCAACAATTGAGCTTACGGCGGAGGCTGATTCCGGCTATGTTTTTGTAAAATGGGTTCGTAGTGACGAAGAAATACTGGAAAATGCCGAAAATCCCACTGTCAATATGAAAATGCCCGCAAATGACATTATCGTTACCGCAGTTTTTATTTCTGATTTTCAATCAACTGCAACGGAGAGCGATATATATGCATACAAGGTATACAACGAACTTGAACTTCAGTATACCGACGGGGATTATGCAGATTCTGTCACCAAAAACATTGAGCTTTGCAAAGAATGTTCAGAGGGCGAAATGACTGCTGCCATTTCCTGGACTTCTTCAAATGAATCTATTATAGATACCGATGGTTTGGTTAACAGGCCTGAGGGAAATGATGAAAACGTAAAACTTTCAGCCACTATTACCGTCGGAACAGTTAAAATGACTAAAGAATTTCAGGTAAAGGTAATCGCCAATTCTGATTTCAACTATGACGAAACACCAAACTACAATATTTTAGAGATTGAACAGCTTAATGACGGAGATAAGTCTGTAGATATATCATACAACGATAACATGGAATATGTTGAATCCATAAGCGGTAAATTTTCTGAAATAAAGGTTAATTCCGAAGAAGCTGCATTACAGGCTCTTTGCAATGTCAGAGGCCTTTTGGGCATCAATAGTCCTTTTGACTCACTTAAATGGAAGGCTACAAATTACGATGACGAAAGCCTGATATACTCTTTTGCCCAATACTGGAATGATTACCGGGTATATGGTTTTACTGTTACAGTATCAGCCAACAAAAACAGCGGAGAAACTAATTACCTCAGGTCTTCACTTATTCCTGAAGAGGTGCTTGATACAACCGATACTGACATAAATTATTCGATTGATACATTTAAATCTGTATATTCTGATATTGATTTTTCCTCCATAGAAACTGTTGTATATGCATTGAATGATTATGCGGATAATCCAATTCTTGCATATTATGGCGTAGGTGTAGAAGAGAATGTAATTGTTAGTGCCATCGACGGAACAGAGCTGACCAGATATTCGAATATACACAGCTGGGGGGATTTTTCAACCACGGGAAGCGGAAATGACGAGAAAGGCGATGACAGGACTTTTCCCGTACAGTTCCATCAATGGGATTGGTGGTTCTACTATCTTGAGGATATCGAACGGGGAATTTATATAAAAGGTGATAATGCCAGCGCCCTTACACATGAATTTAATACCAGATGGAAAGACCCCACCGCAATATCTGCATATACGAATATGATTGAAGTATATGATTGGTATAAGCAGCATCTCAACAGAAACTCAATTGATAACAATGGTATGAATGTATATGTCCACGTGCATGACTGGGGTCATGACAATGCATGCTGGAGCTCTGATGACAACTCAATGCACTTCTTTGACAACAGAGACTACAACGACGGAGATATTCCAACAACGGCAGCAGGCCTTGATATTTTAGCTCATGAAACAACTCACGGAGTTGTCCAATATGTTTTATCGGGACAAGGTATATCTGATTTTCCATACGCAGATCAAACAGGTGCCATCAATGAAGGATATGCTGATGTCTTTGGTTGGCTTGTTGACCACGATGACTATACCATTGGAGAAGACTGGGTTACATTACGAAGCATTTCTAGTCCATCAGATTATAATGCCCCTGCAGTATTTAGTGATTACCGCATCATCGAAAATGACGACGGAAGCCTTAACCAAAGCGCGATGGTTCATACCAATTCATCACTGGTATACCATGCCGCTTACCTTATGGAACTTTATGGGATTAAAGGTTCTGACCTTGAAAAGCTTTGGTACAAATCTCTTTTGTTAGGCTACGATGCTTCATCAGATTTCTTCTCTGTTAGAAGAAATCTTATTCAGGCCGGCAGGAATCTTGGATTTGACGATGAGAAAATTTGTGCCATAAGAAAAGCTTTTGACGACGAGGAAATATATGGTGAACGTGGAAGTCTGACGATATCATTTAAAGATGCATCCGGTAATACCATTCCGGTAAGTAATCTTTCTGAATTAAATATTATGGTAAAAGGACAGGAAAAATGCTATCCCCAGAACACCTACTCAAACTATAACGTCTCAGCAAATCAGTGCGGTTTTGCAGACACATACAAGGGAAAATATACTGTAATCATCAGTGCCGAGGGATATATTCCTTTTACCGGTGAAATTGAGATATTTGAGAATCATGAAGCCGTTCTTCAGGTGATTCTCATAAAAGACGGAGAGATTGAACCTGTCACAGGATACATAACAAGTGCAACTACCGGACTGGCAGTTGAAGGAGTAACCATTTCAGCTGTTGAAGGATGGAACAAACAAAACGGCACAATCATTGCAACTACAAAAACTGACAGCGACGGTATGTACTCTCTGAATCTTGACGGCGGATATTATACTCTTCTTCTTACAAAGGATGAATACACTGATGGTTATTTAAATATAGCATCGGCAACTGATTATAATGGGATATATCAAAATGGAAGCATATCGCCTATTATAGGTAATGTAAGCAATTACAGAGTAGTCCTCAGTTGGGGAAAGAATCCAAGTGATTTGGATGCGCATTTAACTGCAGAGCATGACAATAGCAGGGTCTTTCATGTTTTTTATATAACCAAATCAGGCTATTACAATGATGAAAAAATTGCAGAACTGGATGTGGATGACATATCAAGTTATGGTCCCGAAACAGTCACCTTTACGGTTACTTCTGAATTAGAATATAAATATTACATTGATTGGTACAGCGGAAGCGGCACCTGGGCATCAAGTGACGGCAAAGTAGAAATTTACAGCGGAAACAATCTTTTGTATGTATTCAACGCCCCCGGTCAGGCAGACCGCTCAGGCGAATGGCTGGTATTTTCAATCAAAAACGGCATTTTCAAAATTGAAGATAAAATTGTGGAGTAGTGATATAACTTATCTCTAGGGGCTTTCGCTTTAACGAATAACAATTCGTGAAGCGGTAGCCCCCATGATTACTTTTATGTTTTTACTATTTTCCTGATGTTTTTAAGTTCATTCTGCCTTTATTTCCGGTAAGAACCAGTTCTGTTACTGAGATACTAACCAGGATAAACAACCATACAATCTCCTTTCTGATTAGTATGAATCAACATCGGTTTGTCATCCTACTTTTGGGTATAAAAATAACCGCTAAAGAAGTTATCCCTAACGGCTGTAAATATTATCTGATTATAATTCTCTTTTTTCATCTACTCCTCATTCCAGAGTAAACATTATATCCTTACCCATAAGTCTTAATCCTCAATCTGTGGAATATTAACCAACTGCTGCAACTTCTTTTCAAGAATAGTCTTATCCGGTAACTGTAACTGATATTGAGATACCAGCATCGGTGACATCGTTCTGCTCATAGCATATTCTACCACCTCATCATTTTTGGATGCACAAAGTAGCAAGCCAACACTTGGGTTTTCATTCTCTTTTTTTACTTGTCTGTCTAATGCTTCAAGGTAAAAATCCATCTTGGATATATACTCCGGTTTGAATTTGCCAATCTTTAATTCCATTGCTACAAGGCATTGCAAACCTCTATGAAAAAATAGTAAGTCAATTCGGAAGTCATCTCCACCGACCTGCACTTTATATTCTTCATCAATGAAAGTAAAATCTTTACCTAACTCCAGTATGAAATCTTTCATATTTCTTATCAGAGCTTTTCGCAAATCATTTTCATGATATTCATTTGGCAAATCCAAAAATTCCATAACATAAGAATCAAGAAATGGATTCTCACCTAACTTCTTAACCGACTCCGGTAACAGCACATCCTTGGACAGCATATATCTTTCGTAATATCCACTATCTAACTGTCGCTCCAACTGACGTTTAGAATAGTTCTCCTTAATACAAAGGCGGATATAAAACTCCCGCTCCTCATCAGTTTTACAACCCGACATTATCAGCAAGTGATTCGTCCAGCTAATTTGTGTCACCAGTGGTGTCACAAATTCATTATCCTTATAAGTTTCATAGAATTTCTTCATTCTATAAAGACCTCTTCGGTTAAAACCCTTTATCCCAGGAAATGCCTCCTGTATTTCACTTGCAATACCATCAATATATGCATCGCCAAAAGTTGCCTGTTCAGCTTCCCTGCTCAAGAACTCACCAACTTTCCAATACATATTGATAAGCTCCTCGTTTACTTTCTTCAAGGCATTTTGTCGAGATTCATCTATTATCTGAATTAATCCGGCTGCTGATATTAAATCATTGCCCATAAGCATATTCCACCTTTCAAATTTGTGTCACCAGTGGTGTCACAAATTCATTTTAGCCATTTTAAAAGAAAATATAATCTTCTTCAAAACTAACCCTGTCTCAATTATAGCAAGACAGGGTTAATCACTCAATTACTTTTTCCCATAAGTTTCTTAGATACCATAGTAATTACCACCGCTGTTGTTAAGCTCCTGCACATTAAAAGACATCAATACTGCAAGGGACTGTGTAAGCATGGTTCTCATTGTTTCCACCCGTCTTACCCCATCGACTCTCTTCGCAAAGCTTTGCTGATTCTCGTCCAAATGCGTGTTGCGGAAAAAAATTAGGATTTAAACCATTACAAACCATTTATTTATAAGGTTTCTCTTTCGCAGTTACTTACGCGCAAGAAAAAAGCCTCAAACCAGCGCTTGGCTTAGCTTGGGACTTCTGAGTGCGCCTTCAGGGGTTCGAACCCTGGACACCCTGATTAAGAGTCAGGTGCTCTACCAACTGAGCTAAAGGCGCGTCTGTTATTTAATTGTGCGATAAGCACAATATGTAATATAACAGACCTAAATATTATTGTCAACACTTTTTTTTACATTTTTTTTGACATCTGAGCCATTTTTGATAATGTCCTAATATACCACAAATGAAAATGTCCCAATA
>JBJEND010000074.1:0-3128 GCA_051880015.1 Butyrivibrio sp.
GGTGAGGAAAGTCCGGGCTTCATAGGGCAGGATGCCGGATAACGTCCGGTGGAGGCGACTCCAAGGCCAGTGCAACAGAAATATACCGCCGCTTTTGCGGTAAGGTTGGAAGGGCAGTGTAAGAGACTACCGCCCCTGGGGTAACTCAGGGGGCACATGTAAACCCCATCCGAAGCAAGACCAAACAGAAGCGTATACGTGGCCCGCCAGCTTCAGGTAGGTCGCTTGAACCTGTCGGTAACGGCAGGTCTAGATAGATGATCATTCACGACATAACCCGGCTTACAGGCTTACTGAAAATTATATACAAAAAAAGACGGCAAGCCGTCTTTTTTAATATTTCTCTTCACAGTATTTACATCTGTAAATATGTTTTTGGGGATCGGTCAGATAGAATACCTGGTCAAGCTCCTGTTCAATCTGTGTAATACATCTTGGATTTTTACAGGAGATAACATTGGTTACCTGCTTTGGAAGATTCAGCTTCTTTTTTTCTGAAATTTCTCCGTTTCTGATAATATTCACTGTTATATTGGTATCAATTAAACCCAGAATATCCAAATCTATTTTATCCAGTTCTCCGTCTATTTTGATTATATCCTTCCGGCCCATCTGGTTGCTGCGGGCATTCTTAATAATGGCAACACAGCAGTCCAGCTCGCCAAGCCCGAGATAGCGGTAGATGTCCATGCTTTTACCCGCTGCAATATGATCTATTACAATGCCGTTTTCTATTTTTCCCACATTTAACATTTACATCACCTCCAGAAGCTTAAGAATAAGAGCCATTCGCACATATACACCGTATTGTGCCTGCTTAAAATAAGCAGCGCGCGGGTCAGAATCCACTTCTACGGAAATCTCATTGACACGGGGGAGGGGATGGAGCACCAGCATATCCTTTTTGGCAAGAGCCATTTTGGCATTATCCAGAATATAATAATCCTTCATTCGCATATATTCTTCTTCGTTAAAGAATCTCTCACGCTGAACTCTTGTCATATACAGTATATCCAGCTCTGGCATGGAATCCTCCAGACGCTCCACTTCTGTGAATTCATGGCCGCCCTGGCGTAGAACGTCCTCTCTTATATAGTCAGGAACCCGGAGCTCCTTGGGAGAAATAAGAACGAACTTAATATTATTGTATCTTGCCAGAGAATTTATGAGGGAGTGAACAGTGCGCCCGAATTTCAGGTCTCCGCACAGGCCAATGGTCAGATTGTCAAAATGTCCTTTTAGGGATTTAATTGTCATTAAGTCCGTAAGTGTCTGCGTGGGGTGCTGATGACCTCCGTCACCTGCGTTGATTACAGGAATGGAAGAGTGGAGTGATGCCACCAGAGGTGCACCCTCCTTGGGATGGCGCATGGCGCATATATCGGCATAACAGGAAATAACACGAATTGTATCCGAAACACTTTCGCCCTTTGCGGCAGAACTGGAATCGGCAGAAGAAAAACCGAGAACCGAACCACCCAGATTCAGCATTGCGGCTTCAAAGCTTAATCTTGTACGGGTACTTGGTTCGTAGAACAGTGTTGCAAGCTTTTTACCTTTACAGGATTCGGAATATTTGGCCGGAGAAGCAGCAATATCTGATGCAAGCTCCAGCAGTTCATCCAATTCCTGAACGGACAGGTCAAGCGGACTGAGTAAATGCTTCATAGTAACCTCCAATTACTGTGCCATATTTCAGGCATTTTTATTATTTTAATCGCCGCACATATAAAAATCAACCTTTTATTGACAAAAAGCTAAAATAAAAATATAATGAAGTACTGAAGTGATAGTAGACTTCGTTTGGGTTTTAAGGAGGAAAGAATATGAACAAGATTTTTAAGAAAGTTATTGCAGTTGCAGGAACTGCTGCTTTTGGTGTTGTTTCACTGGCAGGATGTACCACGGGAGCCAAGAAAGCAACTTCAATGTTTGATGTTGTAAATAAGGCATCTCAGTTAGAGAAATATACATATGAGGTGACAGCATCCGCAAGATCTTCAGGTGAGAATGCCAAGTTTAAGCTTTATGGTGAGTGTGATGGCAAAGCAGTTTCAATGAGTTTTGATGTCAGCATGGGATTACTTAAATATGATGTTGAAGATATGCTTATTATTACAGAAGACACCATTTATGTCAATGTGAAAGAGACAGGTGATTTCCTTTCATCTCTTGCAGAAGAGTCAGGGGAAACCTTCAGTTTGTCAGATTATGGTATTACCGGGGATTGGATTTCCATTGAGTATGAAAGCAATGTAGACATATCAAAACCGGATTATGGTGATATGTATGATGACCTTGATAAAGCATATGAAGACTTTATTGAAGAAGAAGATGGCAGATATATCATTGAAATTAAGAGTGATGATGATTTAAGAGAAATTATTGATGCTACAGCCGATTTAATTGATGATAAAAGTGAACAGTGGTCTGAGAAAATGGAAGAAGCTTATGCATCCATTAATTTTGTAGACGTTGTTTCAACCGTTCTTACAGACTTGTTAACGGAAATTAATGATTTGGTTGATGCAGGATTTACCACAGAAGAAATAGAAATGATGGTTTACAGTGCTATAGATGCAGCCGATATTTCTGATTTAGAGGTTACCGCTTCTGATTTCGAAGAAATGTTTGACGAACTGGTTGATGTACTTGATGAAGCTTCAGCTGAGGCAGAACTTGACGGAGGCAGATTAACTATTGAGACATGGCAGGAAAAGAATACTTATAATCTTGAAGCCAGCGTTAAGGTTTATTCAGATGACGAAAAATCCGAGGTTAAGTGTTCTGTTGCAGTTACTTCAGATAAATCAGTAAAGGTTGAAATTCCTTCAAAGAATGTTCAGACACTTGCTGAGGCAGTATCCGGATTGCTTAAAGCATTTGGAATTACATCCGGTCAGTTAGAGTCAATAATGGAAGACATGGCAGATGAGATTTTTGATATGTTTGGCAGCAGCGATTATGGTAATAATGTAGGTAGTGCAGTATATTATGATATATATGATTAAGCTTAATCAATAAGGTAACTGATTAATCAGGGCGCAGTGTGGATATGAATCCATGCTGCGCTCTTTTGTTGTGCGCCTTGCGGCGCACGTTTCTAATGGGTGAGAGTCCCTAATCCG
>JBJEND010000075.1:0-15293 GCA_051880015.1 Butyrivibrio sp.
AAGGAATATAAGTTTTTTATCCATTAATTAATATTCCTACTTTCTGAAAATCCACATTAAAACCTTAGCAAGACCTACAAGATAAAATACCACTATGCAGAATACCACCATTGTTTCCGGGTCCCACTGAATATAGCTGTAGCTTACAAGAGAGTCCCCGGCAAGGGTTACTGCCTTGTCTTTATCCCTGTCACAGGATATTATAATCCTGTAAGTGCAGTCCCTGCTGTTATCTATTCTTTTAAATTTCAACAGGGTATATTTATCTTTTTTAAGAGATGATACTTTCTTAGTGTTAATATCGGTTATGTTATTGCCGCCTTCATCCTGTACAACATAGGAAATCACACCGGAATTATCCTCATTTGAATTAAACATGAGTTTAATTCCCGCCAGCATATTCTCCCGGCATTTGAAGGTATATACCAAATCAGCTTCCTTACAGCAATAGGCATTTTCCGTCTCCCGGACAATTACTGCGTCCTTCCTTACAAAGGAATAGAAAAATCCGGCAATCAGTATAACCGCTGTTATTAATATCCATTTTAAAACCTTTTTAATCTTCTTATTCATAAAAGCCTCTGTTGTCAGGACTGTCTGTATATTTCACAGATTTCCCCGGAATCGCCTTTCATATGCACCCTGCCGGACTTAAGCCATACAACCTTGTTGCAGATATCTTCCACCTGTTCAATGCTGTGGGAAACAAACAGTACCGTAGTACCTTCCTGCATCATTCCCCTTATTCTGTCAATACATTTCTGCTGAAATCTGAAATCCCCCACGGCAAGAACCTCATCCACAATGAGTATGTCAGCCTTGCCTGATGTGGCAATGGAAAAAGCCAGCCTTGACAGCATTCCCGAAGAGTAATTTTTCATGGGGACATCCATAAACTCCTTTAATTCGGAAAATTCTATAATATCCTCCAGGACTTCATCCATCATTTTGCGGGAACGTCCAAGCAATGCCCCGTTCAGGTAAATATTCTCTTTACCTGTCAAATCAAAATCGAAGCCTGCACCCAGCTCGATAAGGGGCGCCACTGTACCATTTACAATAACATTGCCTTTGGTAGGCTTCAATACCCTTGCTATTATCTTAAGCATGGTACTTTTGCCGCTTCCGTTAAGACCGATAAGTCCAACTGAATCTCCCCGCTCCACAGTAAAGCTGACATCGTTCAATGCCCAGAATTCGTCATATTGCAGTCTGCCCTTCATGGCTTTAATTATATATTCCTTTAAACTGTCCACCTTTTCCTTGGCAAGGTTAAATCTCATGGAAACATTATCCACGGTAATAATAGGTTCGTTCATATAAGCTCCTAAATATACAGGATAAAATCATCCTGCTTTTTATAGAAAACAAAACTGCCTAAAAGCAACACCAGAATACTTGGTATAGCCGTCATACATATGGTAAATACATCCGGCATGTTACCATAAATCATAAAATCACGAAACATGGTGAGAATGCTGGTTATGGGATTAATCATAACTATATTTCTGACCCATCCCGGCAGACTGGCAACGGGATATATCACCGGGGTAAGATACAAAAGCACTGTGGTAAAAACAGAGTACAGATGTACAATATCCCTGAATTTTACTGCATATGCAGCCAGAATAAGTCCCACGCCCACCGAAAACATTACGAGAAACAGTATGGGTATTACCGACAGAACCACCGTATAATGCAGCGGTGCTCTGGAAACAAGCATAACTATTATCAGCGCGGCAAAGGAGGCCAGCAGATTAATGGCTCCTGAAATCGTTCTTGACAGTACAAACATATATTTGGGTATATATACCTTTTTAAGAAGCGGTGCATTATTAATAATAGAGGACATGCTCATGGAAGTGGATTCAGAGAAAAAATTGAAAACAACCTGTCCGCTTAAAAGATAAATAGGGTAATTCTCTATGTTAAATCTTCCGAAAAGCTGTGAAAACACTATGGAAAGCACCGTCATCATCAACAGGGGATTAAGCAGTGTCCATAATACTCCCAGTACGGAGCGCCGGTATTTTGTCTTAATGTCCCTGGTCACCAGTTCGCTTAACAAGGGTGTGTACCGCTTAAAATTAGCTACCAATTCATTCATATTATACAACCTTTTTAAAAATCTTTAATGCCGGGCCACTTCTGATCCTTATCGGATAAAGTCAGCTCCACGCCTTCCTGTAATGGCCACTCAATTCCTATATCCGGGTCATTCCATATTAAACCTCCCTCATCATTGGGATGGTAAAAATCTGTGCATTTATATGCAAACTCCGCATAATCAGAAAGCACCAGAAATCCATGGGCAAAATTTTTAGGGATAAAAAACTGTTTTTTGTTGTCTTCAGACAGGACTACTCCGAACCATTTGCCGAAGGTTGCGGAATCCTTTCTTAAGTCCACCGCCACATCAAACACTTCACCTCTGATAACCCTGACAAGCTTATCCTGAGGAAATTCTTTCTGAAAGTGGAGTCCTCTTAAAACGCCCCTTTTGGATGCTGACTGATTATCCTGAACAAACTGTTCCGTAATTCCCGCAGCGGCATAGTCATTATAATTATATGACTCAAAAAAATATCCCCTTGAATCCCCGAAAACCTTGGGTTCAATAACCTTTAATCCTTCAATTTCACATGTAGTAACTTTTATCTGTCCCATTTTGATACCTCTTTTCACATATTCTATTAATTTTATCAAAAAATTGTATATTATTCAATCCTGTAAATATAAATGTCTTCGTTGCTGTTCACTCTCGTAATACTGCAGGACGATTTATCCGCATATTCACTTAAATCACTAAGGCCTGTAATGTAAGTTACTCCTGCTTTTTTCAAATCCTCAAAGGTAATGTAAAGTTTAAAGCTGTCCGCAGTAACCAGTTCAAATTCCGGTTCACCGGATTCTTTTATATATACACCTATATGGGCATATCTGTTATATACATCACTGTATTCCCCATCCGGGTCCAGTTTTCCCCACAGTTCCATATTGGGATATACTGCTGTGGCGTTAAAGGTCTTCACCCCGCACAAAAGTCCTACATTGGCAAAAACAGGAGACTCCAGGCCGGTACATTCCACCGCCCATATTTCGTTGCTGCCTTCACTGTCCCTGACATTACCAATCTCCTCTACCCAGGGCACAGAATACACCGAATCCACTCCTTTTCGCAGAGGATTAACCATTCCTCCTCCAAGAAATGAAATAATTATAGTCATAAGAACCGCTGCCAAAGCTCCCCCACGTTTCTTAAACAGCATAAATGAAACCATGGCAGAAAATATAAGGATAAATGCCAGCATCAGAAGCAGTGCAAAAATTTTTCTGCCGGTTACCCCCAGATACGCAGACTTGGTAACCATACATGAAATAATAATTAAAGCCATGCCGGTTCCTGCCGAAACCGTAAGGGCAGTTTTAATTTTAAAGGGCTCCTTAACCAGATAAATTCCTCTGACCAGAAGAAGAATATTTACAAATCCAAAAGCCAGCATGGTTCTTATGGGCTGGGAATTGCTCATAAACGTGGCTTTTGCCGGAAATTCAGGAAAGCCGAAGGTAATCCATACAAAGAAAAACAGATTAAGTCCCATAAGCATTATGGAAAGGCAGTCTTTCTTTTTATTTTTAATCATTGCCGCTACCGGTAATATTATGCTTAAGGGAAAAAAGTCTATTATTGTGGCCGATTCGCATATGTTAGGTCCGAATCCGAAATTAGTTACTCCGAACCATAGGTTCATGGGATAGGTAAACACATAGGAAAGCTTAGAACCGCCTGTTTCCAGCCTTTCCCCCGGATATACGGTATTGGCAATTAATTCCAGTGTCTCTGAAGATTTATTAAAAATAAACATAAAAATTCCGGCGATTCCCAAAAGGCCTGCCGCCATTGAAGCATAGTCATACCATTTAAGCGCAAGCTTTTGACGGTTACGCAGGATTATCCATGCAGTAAGCACCAGAATAATATATACAAAAGGTACCTGCCATGAAGGATACAAAATCATAATAAAACATCCTGCCATAAACAGAATACCCATTAACAGAAGAAGTCTTACGGGAAGTTTTTTCTCGGTAAGATATCTGTTAAACAACAGCATGGATATTTCTGTATAAATTATTATTTCTGCAGCGCTTGTGGAAAACCACCATTGAATCACGGGGGCAAAAGTAACCAACACCGCCATGATACAGGAGAGGGATTTATTCTTATGGGACAACATCATTCCCATTTCAAAAGTGGCAAGAAATAATACAATGAGTTTACCGCACCACCAGAAGGACAGGCCTTTGGCGGGGGACAAAAACAAAAATCCCAGTGTAAAAGGTCTGAACGCCGTCAGAATATGTTTTATAGGCTGTCTGATTCCCATAAAGAGGTCAGCTTCGTAGCCGTTGGCATAATCACTGAAATAGTCAAAGGCGGAATCAGAACTGCTCATGCTCTGGGAGAAAAAATATGGTGTAGTAAGGCAGTATTCATCCGAACGTATATCCCTTGACATTCCCAAAATAACATCCCGGTCCTCTGCATTAAAATTATTACACCACCGTCCGATGGAGGAACCTGAAATCTCAAGTAGAATACATAAAACAAAAATACCTCCTGCCAAAGCAAAACGGTATTTGTAAATGAAATTTCTTATTGTTTTATTAAATACAAGAACAGACGAAACCAACAGAATGCCGGCAAACATTACATATATCTGCCAGTTTCCGAAAATCAGTTTCGCCAGTCCCATTAATCCGCAGCCGCCCCTGACTGCCACCGTCCACACATCCATTATGGAATATATTCTTAACAGGGCAGCCATACACAGTGAAAAAACGATGACGGCGGTTATTTTAAATTTATTTTCTTTTATAAAAGACATTTTTTCATTCCTTAAAGATATTTTTCAAAAGGCTTCTACTGTCCGCTTGCGGACGGCGGGTTTTCGTCCAATGGGAATATGGCAGTAGCAATTTCCTTGCTGATGTTCTGTACAGTAGCCGTAGGAGTATAATCCTCTTTGCCGAAAAGGAACAGATGAAGTTTACTTACATTACTCTGTAAATCCATAGGCGTAACTATGTCAGAGTCCTTTCCGTTTACTTTAATAAGGTATCTGTCACTTAATTCAAAGGGGAAACCTGTGGTTTCAGTAAGATTATACTTGGTAATGTTGGAAGCCATCTCCAGTATCTCTGCCGGAGAAAGGCTGGTGGATACATTGCCTACCACTGCTTCTATTGCCGCATTAAGCTCCGCCAGATTCATTCCTTTTGCTTTGGCAAAAATCTGGGAAAGAACTGCTCTCTGACGTTCTGTTCTTCTGTAATCGCTTCCGGCAGTATAACGTACACGGCAGTATGCCGTCGCCTGAATTCCGTCCAGGTGAACATAACCTGAATTAGGTACTTCCGTATATGTTTTACCTGTATTAACACTGGTATCCACAAGGTATTTGTTAAGCCAGATTCTCTCTTCCTCGGTAATCTCCAGGTCTACTCCGCCTACAGCATCAATTATGTCAATCAGTGCGCCCCAGTTTACCATTACATAATCCGTAATATTCAAGTCCAGATTTACATTAACCATATTAATACTTGCCTGGGTTCCGTAGAAGAAATTAGCCTCTGTGGCCTTACGGAGTATATTATCGGAAGGGTTTTCCGGGTCGCTCATTTTAAGAACCGTATCTCTGTATATTGATACAAGTTTTATTTCTTTGGTATCATTGTTGATACTACATACAATTATGGCATCTGTATGGTTTGCCAGCTTTTTATCCAGAGATTCTACAGTATTCTCCCTTGAATCCGAACCCAGTAAAAGGATATTGGTATATCCTTTCAATGTTTGAACGGTCTCTTCGTCCATCTCGTCCTTATTGTCCGCAATAAATTTTTCATCAAAGGGGGTATATCTTATTTTACTTAATTTGTCCACAAAATAATAGGTGCCCACAAGTCCCACAAGTACAATTACTTCCAGAACGCATATAAGCACTTTAACCCAGGTCTTCATTCTCTTTCTGGGTCTTGAGGCTTTTCGGGGTTTTCTGCTGCCGGCAGAAGTATTTACCGTCCTTACAGTCTTTCTTCGTTCAAGGCTTCTGTATTCCTCTTCATCCTCATATCTGTAATCATCATCAAAATCTCTGTATTTAGCCATTTTTCTTCCCTCACATTGCCTTTAATAGGCATTTTTATTAATAAAACCTTTAAAAACCGTCATAAAAAGTATTTTAATGTCAAATCCAAAACTCCAGTTTTCAATATAATATAAATCACATTCTATTCTTTTACGGATAGATGTATCCCCTCTGTATCCGTTTACCTGTGCCCAGCCTGTTATACCGGGGCGAACCTGATGCTTTATCATATAACGGGGAATCTCTTCTTTAAACTTATCCACATAGAAAGATCTTTCCGGGCGTGGTCCCACAAGGCTCATATCGCCTTTAAGAACATTAATTATCTGAGGAAGCTCATCAATGCTTGTTTTGCGGATAAACTTACCGAATTTTGTAACTCTTGGGTCATTACATGTAGTCCACTTTCTTTCATCTCCACCGTCGGTCTGTACTTCCATGGAACGGAATTTATACATCTCGAATTCCTTATTGTGAAGTCCTATACGTTTCTGCTTATATATAACGGGACCCTTAGAGGATATTTTAACACCTATAACTGCAAAAAGCATAAAGGGGGAAAACACAACAAGTGCCAATGCCCCTACCACAATATCCATAGTACGTTTTATAAATCTGTTATACAGTGAGCTCAAAGGCACATGACGGATATTAATAACCGGAAGCCCCTGCACATCTTCAATATACGGACGTGTGGGAATAATGTTATTGTAATCCGGAATAAATTTGGTGTGTACACCGGATTTTTCGCAGATTGCCACTATTTTCTCCAGTTTCATATACTCTTCGATGCCAAGAGTGATAACTATCTCATCCAAATCATTGGCAGCTATTACATCCTCAATCTGGCTTATTCTGCCTATAACCCTTTCCCCTCTGTATTTTGTATCAATATCCACATTGTCATCCAGAATACCCACAATATTGTATCCCCACTGGGGAAACAGCTTAATACGGTCTATATACGCTTCTGCGGCACGACTGTAGCCCACAAGAACAATGTGCTTCTGGTTAAAGCCTCTTCTTCTGATATTTCTAAGGAGCATTCTCAGAAGAATTCTTGCTATAAATTCATAGATAATATTCAGGGCATAGAAAATAAACAGTACCGCCCTGGAAAAATCCGTCAGCTTGGTCAGGAATAACACGAAGAAAAAAATCATTATTCCCACCGTATTAGCTTTAAGGATATTGGTCATCTCATATTTCTGTCCATGCATTCTTTTAGGAGTGTAAAGTTTAAAAACTGCATAGAGTATGAGATATGCCGGAACAACACACAGAAGTGCATACAAATACATGGGAGACACTCCAACGCCTCCCGGTGTGTTGTTAAGGGAATCAAAACCGAATTTTATTCCCCATGCGGAAGCATAGGCAAGTGCAATTATCAATGCATCCATAACAATATGAAGTTTGTTCAGATGTTTCTGGTTATTCCTAATCAAAGCATTCACACTTTCCTACATTATCCGAGGCATATAATACATCATTAAAGACCAAAGAGCAATATTATTTTTTCCAATATTCTCTGTTCATAGTATATTTAAAAATACGTTTAGCAGACAGCTTAAGGTAATTTCTGCCCTTTCTGTATCCCAGATATTTTGCTGCAGCGGACAGGAGAAAATATGGTAATTCATACCAGTGTCCGTTTCTAAAAAGGAATCCTGCCGTCTTTTTCACCATTCTGATACCCTCCGATTCGGATTTTACTTCTCCGAACACCTCCGGGTGCTGCGTCTGTGATACTCCCAAATCAAAGTTTCTGGAAAACTGTTCCTTAAGTGTATAGTTATGGGAATGAACTACCTGCGCCTCGGCACAATACGCTACCGCATATCCGTTTTTTATGGCCTTGGCCGCGTACAGCATATCCTCATTAAATATTGCACTGGCCACAAATCCCCCTGTCCGCCTGTATATATCAGTATCATACATAGCACATACATCGGAGCAGAAATAAGTCTTTATTCCTAATTCTTCCAAATCATCCAGTGTTTTTATTCTTCCCGTTTCCGGGTAATTATACATCCTGGTATATCGTTCAGACATACGGCAGTCATCCCTGGGAAGCTGTCTTGCATATGCAACGGCTGTTTTCTCTCCTTTTTTTCCTTCCTGCTCAAAGGCTTTCAGAAGATTTTCTATCAGATGCTCATCCTTGGGAACGGCATCCATTGTCATAAACAGGACCTTGTCCGCTTTACTCATGGCCATGCCTTTGTCACGGCTTGCGGCATGATCAAATTCCTCTTTGGTAATATGATATACCTCAACACCTCCCGTAGGCTTGTCAGACCATTCATCATAATACTTCTGTTCTGTATTAATTAAAATAATTCTGTTGGCAGGATGGGTCTGCAAGGACAGGCGTTTCAGAGTATGGGAAAGAAGTTCTCCCGGTTTGTACACCGGGATTACCACATCCACTATTGAACTGTTATTCACTTTATTCTCCTATGCACCTTTCTATAAGAGCTGCCAGCCTTCCCGCTTCTTCTTCAATAAGCTGCTGGTCATCTCCCTCAATCATTACTCTTACAAGGGGTTCGGTTCCCGAAGGCCTTATAAGAACTCTTCCTGCACCGTCAAATTTCTTCTCCAGCTCCTCAATGGCCTTTGCAATCTCTATGTTATCCATATAATATTCTTTTTTCAGATTGGATACTCTGGCGTTAATCAGTGCCTGGGGCAGTACCTTCATGACCTTTGTAAGTTCAGAAAGTTTTTTTCCTGTCATAACCATTACTTCCAGAAGATGAAGAGCACTTATAAGACCGTCTCCGGTGGTATTCTCATCCAGAAAAATAATATGTCCGGACTGCTCCCCGCCCAGATTATAGTCTTTTTTCTTCATCATCTCCAGAACATATCTGTCCCCCACTTTAGTCTGTTCAATCCGTATCTGTTCTTTCTGTCCCATACGGAAGAATCCCAGATTGCTCATAACTGTGGCTACGATTGTATTCTGTTTAAGCTTACCCTGCTGTTTCATATACAATCCGCATACTGCCATAATCTGATCTCCGTCAACAATGTTACCCTGTTCATCCACAGCTAACATTCTGTCTGCATCTCCGTCAAAGGCAATACCTATATGGGCATTTTCTTCCACAACTCTTCTTTGCAGTTCTTCCATATGTGTTGAACCGCATTTAAGATTAATGTTGGTTCCGTCAGGATTATTGTGAATCATAACCGGAGAAGCTCCAAGGCTTTTCAATGCCTTTTCGGCAGTATAAGAGGCTGCTCCCTCCGCAGTATCAACTACTATTTTAAGTCCGGATAAATCCAATGGAATGAGTCCTGCCGCAAATCGAACGTAATCCTCTGCAGCATCATATCTGTATGTAATCCGGCCGACCTGATCCCCAAGGGGCATAGGGAATTCTGCCAGATTCATCCGCATGGTTTCTTCTATTTCGTCCTCAAGCAAATCCGGAAGTTTATATCCTGTTCTGCTGAAAAATTTGATTCCGTTATATTCAGCGGGATTGTGGGATGCAGAGATTACAACGCCTGCATCATATCCGTAGTGTCTTGTCAGATAAGCCACTGCCGGCGTGGGAATAACTCCTGCATACACTGCATTGGCCCCCACCGAACATATACCCGCCATAAGAGCATTGGCCAACATCTCTCCGGATATTCTGGTATCACATCCTACCAGAATGGTAGGCTTGTGTGCGTTCTCTTTAGTAAGTACAAAAGCTCCCGCCTTACCAAGACTCATTGCCAGTTCTACTGTCAGTTCTTTATTGGCTACGCCTCTTACGCCGTCTGTTCCAAATATTCTTGCCATAATTATTCTCCAATCGATTATTCTGTGAGCTCCTCTGCTGCCGAACTTTCCTGTGTATCCTGTTCGGTTGTTTCCGCAGGATTCTCTTCAGTGGTTTCTTCCTCTTTATCAGGCTGTTTCTCCGTAATTGTCACTTTAACATAATATGCTGACGGAATAGTATATTCTTCTCCGCTGTCCATAATTACTTTTACGGTATATACCCCGGGTTTTTTATCCAGAAGGCTGACTGTCGGATTAAGGTCCTTTGATGAAAGCGTCTTAACAACCGTATCCAGACCTTTGACACCTACCTGAAGGACGTTTCCGCTGGTTCCTGTATTAATTTCGTACAGATAATTATTACCCAGTCCGGTTATGCTTATATCTTCCACAGGAATATTTATAATCACATCTGATACTTTTTCGACAGAAGTCTCAACTTTAAGTTCCGAAACAGAGGACACTATTGTATATCCCGGAGGAAGATAGGTTCCCAGATTAACCGAAATTGTCTTATCTGCTTTGGCTCCGGTAATATCCACAACTCCCGAAGGAATATCTATGGCAGAAATTTTATCCAAATCAGTTTTTTTGGCCGCAATTCTCACAGAGGTAATATTGGCGTTGGACTTCGTCATGGCATATCCTTCTGCCGGATCACCCGTTATTATATAATTAACTGAAATCCATTTGGTAGGAAGAATCTCAATCTGTATCTGTAGTGATGACCGGCTAAGTTCCAGTTTATCTGCATTAACCACCTTGCCGTCACTGTCATAAAAAACAGGCTTAACCGTATCCTGAACATCCGCAGTGGTACTTCCCACATCATAATATACATAAACTGAAGCAATTTTCTTAACCGTGTTCTCTGCCCCGGAAATCTTAATGGTTGTAGGAGAAACTCCGTAATTACCCACTACATAACCTTCCGCCGGAGTTCCGGTAATCTCAATCTGAACAGGCAAATCCTTATCCACTTTATTGTCTATTGATAACTGCACATATTCCGATTTCTGGCTTATTATATCTATTTTATTGGCAATTTCTTCATTAATACAGCTTACATATATCCTGGCTTTATCGGATTCCGGGGTACGTTCACTTAAATCCGCATAAGCACTGAAATCAGAAGCCTTTAAATTCTCCACAATAGTCTGGGGCCCCTTTACCACTATGGATACAGTGCTGCCTGACTCCACCTGGTAAATATATCCTTTATTGGTAAGTACATCTTCATTCTCCAGCGATACAGGGATTCCCGAAACCGTATTTCTCTGTGAAGGATCCGATACATTGACTATCACAATCCATGCAACAAATGCCAGTACCAGTGAAAGAATTTTAAGAGGAATGTTTTTAACGATAGCCTCTTTAAGCTTTATCAGCTTTGGATTTTTCATTCTTACGGCCTCCCTTCCTCCATAATTTGTAGCGGTTCACATCTATGGATTTTTTCTGAAGAAAAGTAAGTTTGCTCTTAAGATAATCTCCATCCACACCTCTGAACAGTTCTCCTGCAATGGCAATGGATACCTTGCCGGTTTCTTCGGAAACAACAATCGTAAGCGTATCACTTACCTCCGAAATACCTACTGCCGCCCTGTGTCTGGTTCCCAATTCTTTACTTAACTGCATATTATCAGACAAAGGCAGATAACAGGTGGCAGCAACAATCCTGTCACCCCTGATAATCACCGCACCGTCATGAAGCGGCGTATTATGTTCAAAAATGTTTATTAAAAGCTGGCTGGAAACAACTGCATCCACGGGAATTCCTGTCTTCTCGTAATCCTCCATGGAAATATCCTGTTCAATAACTATTAAGGCTCCCGTCTTAGTCTTAGCCAGTTCGAAGCTGGCCCTCACCAGTTCATTAACCGTACGGTCTGAACATCGCTCTTCCTTGTCCTTCTTGTCTCCAAAAGAGAATATCTTGGAGAAGAATTTTTTCCTTCCAAGCTGCTCCAGAGCCTTTCTGAGTTCCGGCTGAAAAATAACAACCAGAGCTATAATGGCAAAATTAATTATTCTTCCGCCTATCCAAAGCAGGGTAGTAAAGTTAAACAGATATGCCAGAAGCCAGAAAATAAGCAGCACAACAATACCTTTTAACAATGAAAAGGCTCTCGTCTTCTTAACCCATACAATAAATTCATAGATAAAAACCGCCATAACTATTATTTCCAAAACATTACTCACATGAATTGTTTTGGGAATATAGAAATTTGACAGATAATCCTGAAAGAAACTTACTATTGCCTGCATTATTCCACTTCCATTTCTTTGTATTTACTGTAAACCGCCGTCATCCGTTTCATCATCAAACCCTTCGGTGTGAATAAACCCTTTATCCTCTTTGTGGGTATTGATTTTCTTAATTGTAACCGCCTTATCCGCCACTGATATTTTAGGAATGGCCTTTACATAATAGTAGTAATCATCGTCCTCAAACTGTACCATTTCTGTAGAGGTATAATCCACAGAGAAAATAAACAAATGGAGAACAAGACCTATTGCAACTGCGAATATATGTCCGAGAATCATCCACAAAATGCTGTAGTCAACCCTCATAACCGAAAGGGCAATAATCTGGATAAGGGCATCCACCACTACTCCGGATATTATGGCAATCATCCATGAATAATTCACTGAAAGCCGCTTTATAACATAAACCATAGTTATCGTTACGGCAAAAGATATCATAATGGTAATCATTTCTTTATTGGTGATAATATTATTAAATATAAAATTAATATTTTGTAATGCATTATCCGGATTCAGCGTGGAAATAACTGTTGAATAATTAGACGCAAAATCCACAAGATAATATATAAACACACCGCAGATAACCGGAATTATTCCTGTCATACCTACGGTAAGTGCTGCAATAATCGGAATCGCATAGGGAATATTAAGGCAGAACAGCAAAGGTGTAAGTATTACCAGAAAGCCCGTTTTGGGTGCAAGTCTGAAATACAGCAGATACACAATGAGTATCACCAGCAATCCGATAACAGAAAGCTCCAATGACAGCCCCAATAAATGTATAATAATAAATATTGTAGTCAGAACCACCGTTACATTTATAGGGAACAGAGCACATACCAGTGCCGCCGCAATACATACAAACGGATTGGCAAGGATTGAATTATGTCCGATTTCCCTTCCTATTACAAAGAAAGAAAGGAAAGCAAGAACAAAGGTAAGGCCATGGCGTATCCATATGCTTGCTTTTGAATAAATGCTTTTCAGTTTATCTTTAAATATTATGAGTTTTTCCATCATTGTACTGCTCCGCCCTTCCTTTTACGGTCTTCTTTGTTCATAAGGAAAATTTTATGAAGCCGGTTCTGGTATATTTTAATTCCGTTTTCAGCCTCAATAAATCTGTATGAATATACAAAATAGGAAACGAGGAGAAAAAACGTCATCATGGCGATATAAATCATCACGGAAATTACAGCCAGCACCGTATAATTCAAATGAGTCAGATTATTAACAATGTATTCAAAGTTACAGGCAATTATCAATGCCGCTATTAAAATATATGCCAGGGTAACTGCAATGGCAGTGCACCACATATGCAGTGACACATAATCGGATTTATAAAAAGCTGCCTTAGGAAGATCCTTTCCTCCCTCATGCTTCTCGTACATGGCAGTTCTTGCCATCAATCTTACTTTTCTCTTATTAACCATATAAACTCCTTATTCAGCAGGATGCTTAATAATATATAATCAACTGGGAGTTACTTCCATTATTAGGGGGCACTACCCTGACCATATATCCGTCAGAATAAAATGTAGTAACAGACTGAGCATTCACAAAGCTGTTAAATGTATCAATATATCCTGTGGGCAGAACCGTCTTAAGGAAATCCTTCAGACATCTGTCAAAAGTAGTTGTTCTGACTCCCACATAAATCTGTATCCATCCGTCTTCCACAATTACCTGTCCCAGATTATTATTATCCTCTACAAACATATAGATTCCGTCAAGATTATTATACTTCGTAAACCCGCATTCCGTAAGGCTGTCCGTAATAATTCCCTTTATGTCCGGCGTACTGCTCTCTGTCTCTGCCGGTGTAGTAGGAGGCTGCCAAATGGTATGTTCCTCCGTTGTTGTCTGTTCCTCCGTTGAAGGCTTAACCCAATGGGATGTAGTTTCCTTCTCCCCTTCCTGGGAAGTATTCTGGGTAACGTTCTCCGATGAGGGTTCAGGTATTGTGTTATCCGGGATATCCGGATTGTACAAAGGCAGGTCCAAAGCCGGTGTCTCTTCTTCACTGATTACATGAATAATTACAGAATCAGACAAAACTCCGTAAGTTGCGGTAATAACTGCCATGCCCTCCGCCATGGCCGTTACGGTTCCGTCATATGTAACCGTTATAACGGAACGGTCACTACTGGACCATTGAACGCCCATGGAATATGCCGCCGGATTGGATGTACAGGTAAGCTTAATAACCGAATCCGTATATAATGTACAGTTATCCGTATTAATCTTAATGTACTCCCCTTCGGGGATATAATCACTGATATCCACCGTGGACTCCGTGCTGTTATTGGGAGTATTCCCTCCTTTGCCGCACTTTACACAAACGCCGGCCACAACGGCTATTATAACAAGAAAAGTCAATAAAGTTATTACAATTATTTTAATTTTGTTTTTCTTTTTTGTATCATTCATATCAGAAAATCCTTTTATCCGGCAATAATAATATTTTATGATATTAATTGCCAAAATTCAATAACCTGCCGCATTTTTATGATTTTTCAAAAAATCTGCGAAACCGGAGCCCGTCCCGGAATTCCCATATATACTCCAGTGCCCGGGAAAATCTGCTTATAAGGAATCCGTTTAACAGGGCAGCAATTACCGTTCCTATATTAACACCCCGAAACTTTCCAAATCCAAAAAAGAGAAAAGACAGAATGATTCCCAGCACACAGCTGACACAGTCATACACCATTTTACACTTGTTGATATTATATCCCCCGGCGGCTGCAATCTCCTTAACAAACAGTTCATACGCTTCCGGTGAAATATATGTGTGAAACAAGAAGGACACACCCCCTGCACATAACAGCAGTCCCGCCGCAAAGAATACAATTCTCAATCCCATACCCGGTTCCGGAATGAACGAAACAATTTTCATAATCCCATCCAGGGTAAAACCATAAAAAAGAGCAGTTATAAAAGAAAAAATATAGGAGAATTTTACCTTGCGAAACATCACCGAAAGGATTACAAGTAAAAGTGCCTGAAAGCAGTATTCCGCCATACCGAAACTAAAAAACGGCAGAAATTCCGATACTTTAAGGTGAATAAGATATGCAGGTGCAACC
>JBJEND010000076.1:0-2980 GCA_051880015.1 Butyrivibrio sp.
GTCTTGCATCCGGCGGGGAGGCGGACAATCTTTCCGGCATTGATACTCCGTCTATGGAAAGCCAGATTTTCACCTGCGATTTACTTATAATTGATGATTTGGGAACAGAACTGGTTAACTCATACACCAATTCCAGACTGTTTCACTGTCTTAACAACAGACTTCAGAATAATTTATCAACCGTAATTTCCACTAATTTAACTTTGCAGGAACTTATGCGTACATATTCTGAAAGAATTTTTTCCAGAATATCCAGCTCCTTTAAGCTTCTTAAGCTCTATGGAGATGATATTAGATTATTAAAGAAATAAACATTTATCTACGGAGGAAAACAATTATGCAGCAACAAGGACGCGATTTGGAGACAATTCCGGTAGGCTCACTTGGATTAATTACCCTTAGAGGTTGTGAAACTCTCGGTAACAAGATTAACAATTACATTGTTGACTGGAGAACCGAAAGAGAAAGCGAGCACAAATCTTCCATCGCTTTTTCAGGCTATCAGAGAGATAACTATATCGTTAAAACCGGTGTGCCCCGTTTCGGTTCAGGAGAAGCTAAGGGTACTATTTATGAATCAGTCAGAGGATATGATTTATATATTCTGGTAGATGTATGTAACCACAGTCTTACCTATACCGTTTGTGGCGAGACCAACCATATGTCTCCAGATGATCATTATCAGGACCTTAAGAGAATTATTGCTGCAGTTGGCGGAAAGGCCAGAAGAATTACCGTAATCATGCCTTTCCTGTATGAGGGCAGGCAGCATAAGAGAAGCAGCCGTGAATCTCTTGACTGTGCTCTTGCACTTCAGGAACTGGTAGGAATGGGTGTAGAGAACATTATTACCTTTGATCCCCATGATCCACGTGTTCAGAACGCAATTCCGTTAAGCGGTTTTGAAACGGTTCAGCCGGCATACCAATTTATAAAATCTCTCCTTAAGAATATTGATGACCTTAAGATTGACAGCGACCATATGATGATTATCAGCCCGGATGAAGGTGCAATGGGACGTGCAGTGTATTACTCCAACGTTCTTGGTCTCGATATGGGTATGTTCTACAAGAGACGTGATTATTCAAGAATTGTTGACGGACGTAATCCTATTGTTGCCCATGAGTTCCTTGGTTCTGATGTTGAGGGCAAAGACGTGTTCATTATTGATGACATGATTTCCTCAGGTGAAAGTATGCTGGATGTTGCCAGAGAATTAAAGGCCCGAAAAGCCAGAAGAATATTCCTGGCTGCTACCTTCGGTCTCTTTACCAACGGAATGGAGAAGTTTGACCGCGCATATGAGGAAGGTTTATTCGATAAGGTATTGACCACTAACCTCGTATACCAGACTCCTGAACTTCTTAAGAGAGATTATTATATTAATGTAGATATGAGTAAATATATTGCACTTCTCATTGATACCCTTAACCATGATGCTTCTATAAGCAATCTGTTAAATCCCGTTGACCGTATTAATAAATGTGTCAGCAAATACAAAGAAGAGCATAAATAAAATAACTAAGGCGCCGTTTCGGCGCCTTTATTGTACTTATTATTGCTGAAGAGAATATACGTCCCCATTGCTGTCTGTCAGATAGATTTCCGAAGAATCATTCTTATTAACAGATATTCCCTGTATAACTGAACCGGTAATATTCCATCTAAGCCTTCCACCAAGCTGCTCCCAAGAGTGACCCCCATCAGCAGTTCTGTAGAAAAAGTACTGTTCTGCTGGTGTATCTGACTGCTTTTGCACAAACATAATACCTTCTACATCTCCGATTCCACTGTAGGCAGGAACATCATAGGAATAATACAGTCCGTCTTCCGGTGTCTCCAACGTCATTTCCTTCCATTCACCCATATCCACGGCTTCATACATAGTTACACTTTGTTCATTTCTGTAATCCACTGCAATATATCCTCTTTTGTCTGAGGTTACTTCAAATGCCCGGGGATATCCTGACACTATATCTGAGATATTGCAATACTCCTTAAAACTTCTTCCACCGTCAAAGGTGTAATATATAATCTTATACATCTGTCCTGCAAAAGCTTCAGAACAGTACAGCAGATATCCTTCATCTTCATTCAGCATATGTATGTATGCTCCTGCACAGCCATACAAGACCGGAATGAATGTATCCATCCATGTAAATCCGCCATCGCCGGTAAAGGAAATTAAAAGGCTGTTCTCATTATCCATATATCTTGATATATAACAGGTATCTTCATCATAAAAATATGAATACAACACAGTATCCTTTGCTATATCTTTGGGCATATCTACGGTAACAAAACTCTCCAAGCCATCATTACTGTGCTTAAGTTCATTGTTCCGGGTAATTATCCATCCCTCATTCCCATACATCTGTATATCCCTGACATTACTTAAGAATTCAATCCTGCTGATATGAAAATCCTCTGATGATTTATTACAGCCTGATAGCAGCATAAGGGAAAATATGCATACTGATATAATGGTTCTTTTCATTTACCACGCCCCTATAGATGTTAAAGACTTAACATAATCAGTATCAAATTGAACCCCAGAAATAGTAATCGTATCTTTCTGCCATATATCCCAATCATCAAATGTTGTACCATATCCCCAGCCTGTCGCCATAGACAACCATGTATAATCTACAATATTTTGTGCCTTTAATGTTTTGCATACCAAACTTGAACCATACACACCTAAACAATATCCTCCACGATCAATTAGTGTATTCAATTCAGAAAAATACTCTTTTATTCCTCCAGCAATATTACTAGCACTTGCATCATAATCTACAGCAAAATAAATTGTGCTATATGCTGTTTGTCCTCTCGCCTTAGCTAAGCTAATTGCGGTCGATGCATCATTCCTAGCTTGACTCACAGTAAAATATCCATATGAAGTCGCAGAGTTTTGAAATATACTTACTCTCTTTAATCCAGCTTGAGCAATAGCCGCAGATTCTGAAAGGGTTAAAAC
>JBJEND010000077.1:0-2966 GCA_051880015.1 Butyrivibrio sp.
CTTCCTTCAAAGGTTACCTCATCCGTATATATGAAATCTGCAAGGCTTATATTCACGGCTTTGGTAAGTTCATATATGGCACAGGGATGAATAAAATCGTCGTGGTCTGCCAGCACCATATAAGTGCCTGTGGCCATTGAGGCGCACACATTGGTATTACCGGATATTCCCAGGTTTTCCTCCAGTTTTTTATAATGTATGCGGGGATTGTCGGCGGCGTATTCACGGCATATTTTTTCCACATAGGAATGTTCGGTGTCGCTGCCGTCGGCAAGACATAATTCCCAGTTGGTACGGCTCTGGTTAATCACTGACTCTATAACGCATTTTAGCATACTGATATCCGTATTATATAAAGGAATCAGTATGCTGAATAAAGGTTCAAAGTCAAATTTTTCATTTCCTTCGTTTAAAAGTTTCCCGGGCTCCATTGATTTTTTAATCATGGACACCAGCTTGTGCTTCTGTGCCCGGGGTCCTGAGGTCAGTTTAGATTTTACTACCCGAAAGGTAATCCCTACCCCGTAATTACGGAGCATTGCAAATAATTTACCGATTTTACCCATGATTACTCCCTTAATGAAAAGTCCGATTTACTCAATGTAAGGTTTACGTTGTAGTAAGGATCACCTTCACTGATTATCTTTTTCCATTTTCTGTTCAGATATGAAGCTTCTTTTTCAAATCTTTCTATTTTCTCACGGGTATTTTCATATCCCCTGCTCTTAGATTCGTAATGATGGAGCAAGGCATAGGGATTAAATACCACCAGATAATTTTTATCCCTGACTTTCAGACAGTAGTCAACATCATTAAATGCTACCTGTAAATCCTCCTCAAGTCCTCCTACCTCATCATATACGGATTTTCTGGTAAGAAGGCATGCAGCGGTAACCGCACTTAAATTCTGGGGTATATTGGCTCTGGACTGATAGCCTCCGTCATCCTTTGCATTGTTTACAAAGGCATGGCCTGCCAGGCCTCCCAGGCCCATTATAACTCCTGCATGCTGAACCGTGTCATCTTCATATAAAAGCTTGGCTCCCACAATACCCACATCAGGTCTTATGCCATAGGACATTAATTCTCTTAAACAATCCCTGCCAATCATTTCAGTATCATTATTCAGCAGAAGCAGATACTCGCCTGTGGCGTACCCTGCCCCGAAATTATTAATTTTAGAGTAATTAAATCCGCCCTTATAATATACAACCTTAACACAGTCAAATTCTTTTTCTATGTCCTTGTAATACCGGAAGGTATCATCTTCTGTACTGTTATTTTCTATAATTATTATCTCGTAATTGGTATAATCCTGTCTTCCTGCAATAGAGCGAATGCACTTATCCAAATCCTCATGATGGTCCTTATTGGGAATCAGTATGGAAATCTTAGGTTCTGAGTCTAATTCATATTCAACTCTGTACAGCCCCACAGCATTTTCCACATCGGAGATTACGGCTTTCAGCCCCACACGTTTAAGATGGGCTTCTATTGCTTTTTTACCCGCAGTAAAAGCGTATTTTTTGCTTTCGGGATTACCGGCGGTGGAATTACCATGTATACGCCAGGAATAAAGCACTTTGGGAATATGCACAATCTTCTCTGCCTGCTCACAGCAGCGAAGAATCATATCATAATCCTGTGCCCCGTCAAATTCACTGTTAAAGCAGCCTGTTTTATTATACAGTCTGCGGGAAAAAACAAAAAGGTGACATATATAGTTAATACATCTTAGGAAATCCGGACTGTAATCCGGCTTAAAATTAGGGAGAACTCTTTTATTGCGGGAGGAATCCAGCTTATCCTCATCAGAGTAAATCACATCCGTGTCCGGGTTCTCATTAATTACTCCGGCACATTCAAACAGCGCATCCGGTCTGATTATGTCATCATGGTCCCCCAGAACAATGTAATCCCCCGTTGCCACTTCCAAGGCCTTGTTGGTATTACCGGATATGCCAAGATTCTCTTCCAATGGGATATATTTAACCCTTGTGTCCCCTTTGCATACATCCCGGACAATTTTTTCAACGGAATGTCCTCCGTCAGCTATACAAAGCTCCCATTTACCATAGGTCTGGTTCAGAACGGACTTAAGCATCCCGGCAAAAAATTTATCATTGGGCTTATATACAGGCACAACAATGGAAAAAAGAGGTTCCACGGGAAAATGCGTATTGCGCTGTTTTACCAGCTCCTCCTGTGTGGCTTCATGCTCTTTTATCCACCGGTTATAATCAAATGAATCAGAGCCTGTGATTTTATTATAGGCTTTACGAAGCATGACCCTAAAGCCGTACTGTTTATTATAATCCCAGGCTTTCTTAAGATTAGGAAATAATGAAGTTCTCTTTCTGCCCGTCTCGTATTTCAGATTTACAGGATGAACCGTACACTTTTGGGAAGTGGAGAAAACCACTTTAATCCTGTCACCTTTGGGAACGGGAAGCTTAATATCAAATCCGGCGGGGAGGCCATACTCTCCCTCAAGATAATAATCTATTATATCTTTACGGAAGGTTCGGGTACATTCACATTCAAGCTGTTTGCTGCCCTCATACACCTTTATATCAATACCTTCCGCGTCTGCTGCCCAGCCGGAAATCGTTACTGTGCCGTCCTCCTTCTTAATGCTGTCCACGCAGCCCCGGATTTCGTTAATGAAATTTCTGTATCTCTTTCCCGATATGCTCATATGGGCTTCGGGAGCATTAAGTTCTTTCCGGAAACTTACGGTAAAATCCAGTTTTTTGAAATTATTTGTAACATTCATAAGGAACTGGTATTCACAGGAGAAAAATATATTTTCCTGTCTGTAGCAGAATCTTGAACGTACAGTGTCCCTGCGCACCATGGTTACAGGGATTTCAATTCCGTCCATGACAGCTTTGAACGATGCTCCCTCCATATTCTCATCATTGCTTCCGCCATGAATTATTAATATACCGTCATTTTCCAGTTTT
>JBJEND010000078.1:0-14740 GCA_051880015.1 Butyrivibrio sp.
ATAATTTCCAAATCTTTGATATTAACCTGGGAATGCAATATTCCCATGGTAACGGTAAGCTCACCCTTGGAATTGGGAAGGGTGTGAACAGTTCCGTCAAGATTGAGGCTGTGTACATGTACCAAATCCCCGATGTGAAAATCCTTTGGTGTGTATTGTCTGGCAGGAACGGAAGAGGAAAGCTTTCTTTTGGAGTTGTTTTTATCCATTTTTTCATTAAGTCTGCGGCGTTCTGCTTCCATTTCAGCCACTGTCATACCCTTTGAACCTGCCTTATTAATCTTACGAATGACTTCATCGGCTGTCTCCTTGGCATCTGCGAGAATATCGGCGGCCTCTTCTCTTGCTTTTCGTATAATATCGTCAGAACGTTCATCCAGTCTCCGGTGCTTGGCACTAAGCTGTTCCTTGAGCTGCTTTGTCTCCTGCTTGTACTGTTCTATCTCAAGCTGCTCTTTCTCAATGGTTATACGGCTTCTTTCCAAATCCGCAATTACGTCCTCAAAGGCCTTGTCCTTGGAATCAAGGGAGGCTTTGGCCTCCTCGATAATATCCTTTGGAAGACCAAGGCGGGAGGATATGGCAAAGGCATTGCTCTTCCCGGGAATTCCTATAAGGAGACGGTATGTGGGTGCAAGTGAAGCTACGTCAAATTCACAGCAGGCATTTTCCACCCCCTCGGTGGACAGGGCATATATTTTAAGCTCACTGTAATGGGTGGTGGCAGCAGTGATAATCCGGTTTTGGTGCAGTCTTGTCAGAATGGAGATGGCAAGGGCGGCGCCCTCCGTAGGATCGGTACCGGCACAAAGCTCATCAAAGAGTACTAAAGAATTGCTGTCAGCCTGCTCTAATATATGGACAATGTTAGTCATATGGGAGGAAAAGGTTGAAAGACTCTGTTCAATACTCTGTTCGTCTCCAATGTCTGCAAAAATATCGTGAAATACCGAAATCTCGGAATTGTCAAAGGCAGGTATGTGAAGTCCGGACTGTGCCATCAGGGAAAAAAGCCCTATTGTCTTAAGGGTTACGGTCTTACCTCCGGTATTGGGACCGGTGATAATAAGCTGATTAAAATGTTCTCCCAGATATATATCCACAGGAACTACCCTGTGGGAATCAATTAAAGGATGGCGGCCCTTTTTTATATTAATTCTGCCTTCAGTATTCATAAGAGGTTCACTTCCCTTATAGGTGAGTGAAAAACCTGCTTTGGCAAAAATAAAATCCAGAAGTGATAAAATCTCATAATCTCCGTAAAGCTCCCGGGTATGTTCCCCTGCCATTGCGGAAAGGGTTGCCAGAATTCGGGCAATTTCTTCCGTTTCCTGAAGCTCCAGCTCCCTTATTTCATTATTAAGTCTGACTACACCCGCCGGCTCAATGAAAAATGTGGAACCGGCTTTGGACTGGTCGTGAACCATTCCGGGAACATAGGATTTATATTCTGCCTTTACGGGAACGCAGTATCTTCCGCCACGGGTGGTAATTACTGCTTCCTGAAGATACGTCCTGTCATTTCCCGCCAGCATTTTATTGAGTTCGTTTTTAATTTGTTCGCCGGCTGTCTGCATGCGGCGGCGGATGTGTTTTAAGGTACTGCTGGCATCATCTGCTATTTCTTCTTCGGAAATAATACAGCGGTTAATTTCCCTGTAAATGTCCGTGAGCGGAACAATATCTCCAAAATACCCGGTAAGGGAATCTGAGGTTTCACCGTCAAACAGCTCTTTGCCCGAATCGTACCGGCAGGCTGACTCTGCAACACCAAGTAATGCGCTGATATTCATCAATTCTTTGATTCCGAGAGTGCTGCCTATTTCCAGACATTTAAGTGACGGACGTATATCTGTTACACCACGAAAAGAAGGTTTTCCGCCTCTTAAAATTCTGGCAGCAGCATCAGAAGTTTCCCGGAGCGCCCGGTTAATATCCGTAAGCTCAGTCATGGGCAGAAGGCTTTTGCATATATTCTTACCCGGTTCAGATGAAGCATTGTCACAGAGCATCCGGATGATTTTATCGTATTCAAGAATTTTAAGTGATTTAGTGTTCATAGGGTCTGCTTCTTTCATATAAAATACTGTTTATATATTACCCCAAAACTGCGGAAAGTTCAACAAAATGAAAAGAAAGATACACGTTTACATATATGTCATAAATTGTTCATATTTACTTTATATAATAACTTACACAGTTTATATAATCAGGGGTTATGTATATGGAACAAAAGAAGGATGATAATAAATATAATTTATATACCGAGCACATCGTTCCCAGAACCGGTGAGAAAATAAAAAGAGGTGTGAAGCGGGCATTAATGACGGCATTGATGGCTGTTTTTTTCGGCTTTACTGCCGGACTTGTCATGCTTCTTGTATATCATACCGGGAAAAATAAAATGGAATACCCCACCAGGGAAGAGGTAAAGCTGCCAAACGGAGAAACAGACACTCACACCGGTGAATCTTCCGGCGAAGATGTTACGGTTCCGGTTCCGGACAAGCCTTCCCGGGAACCTGATACTGACCCGGAACTCGTATGGGATGAAGATATTAAGAATAATCTTAATGAACTTAATAATATGTATAAAGCTGTTAAGGCGGTCTATGGAAAGGTTAATTCATATTCCGTATCAGTTAAAAAACCTTCTGACGTTGTAGCCGAGGGGGACGGAGGATATCACAGTGCCAATGAAGCCTTCGGAATAGTTATGGCAGAGGACTCAACACATTATTATATTCTTACGGATTATATTTTTGTGAGTAAAAGTACAGAAATCTCCATAACCTACTCCAACGGTCAGACTGTCCCGGGAGAACAGGTATCAGCGGATTCTACCACAGGATTTGCTGTAATAAGAACTGCCAGAGAAGGACTTGAAGGAGTAACAGTGGCAGAACTGGCGGATTCAAAGTCTGTTGGTTTAGGAGACGCAGTAGTTGCCGTAGGAGAGCTGTACGGCTTTGTCAATTCGGTAGGATACGGAATGGTAACAGGTGCTGATATATCAGTTTATGATACAGATACGGAATTTAAAGTGATTATTACGGATATTGTGGGAACGGCTACCTCCTTTGGAGTAATATCCAACCTTAATGGTGAGATTACCGGAATAATAACATCTAATTATAATCTGGGCACGTCCAATCATATTACGGCATATTCACTGGACAGTGTAACTGACCTTATAGAAAGACTTATGAATGGTAAAAAAACTCCATATCTTGGAATTAAAGGTGAGGCGGTAACCGGTACAATGAGTAATTCTTTTGGCATGCCGCAGGGTATATACGTATCGGCAGTTGAATCCAATTCACCTGCATATTATGCGGGAATTCAGCCGGGGGATATAATAGCGGTTCTGAATAATACCAATGTCAGGAGCATGCAGAGATTTATGGAAGTGCTCAATGGTAAAAAAGAAGGAAGTACAATAGATCTCATTATAAAGAGAAAAGGAAGGGAAAATTATAAAGATATTGTATTTACCGTGACTTTAGGTGTAGAATAGCAGAAGAGATTAGACTAAAGGTGGTTAGCTGATGAGATTTATAGATACTTTTAAAGAAAAAGAAACGGTTACGGGAGTATATTTCTGCAAGTATAAAACGACTGCCCTTTCCAAAGCAGGTAAGGAATATGCCAGTGTAATCCTTCAGGACAGAACAGGAACAGTTGATGGGAAGATATGGAATTTGTCTTCTGCGGGCATTCGTGAATTTGATGAAAAGGATTATGTATATATTAAGGCTGAGGTCACTGTGTTTAACGGCGCACTTCAGCTTAACATTTCCGAAGTCAGAGTGGCAGAGGAGGGAACCTATAATGAGGGCGATTACCTTCCTACTTCCTCCAGAGATATAGAAGAAATGTACAGGGAACTTATGACTTGCCTTAAGAAGGTACAGAATCCCTATTTAAGGGCTATTATCAAAATGTTTTTTGAGGATGATGCCAGGTTTGTTAAAGAATTTAAGCGCCATTCAGCAGCGAAGAGAGTGCATCACGGATTTGTGGGAGGACTCCTGGAGCATACATTGGGAGTGGTTAAACTGTGTGATATAATTGCAGACAGATATTCCTATCTTGACAGGGATTTACTTGTTACCGCTGCGGCTTTCCATGATATAGGCAAGGTGTATGAATTGTCTTCTTTCCCGGATAATGATTATACTGATGAGGGGCAGTTACTGGGACATATTGTAATGGGATGTGAACTGGTGGGAAATGCGGTAAGGGAAATTCCTGATTTCCCCAAGGTTCTGGAGCGTCAGCTTAAGCATTGTATTGTGGCCCATCACGGAGAATTTGAATATGGTTCTCCTAAGAAGCCTGCATTGGCAGAAGCTCTTGCACTTCATTATGCGGATGATCTGGATGCCAAGCTGGAGACTTTTAAGGAAGCAATCAGTACTCCGGCAGGACAGAGCGGAGAATGGATAGGATTTAATAAAATGCTCGACAGTAATATAAGGAAAACGATTATTTAGTATGGATATTATTAAGAATCAGGATTATGAAACAGTAATTGAAGATATGACCATGAGCGGAGAGGGCGTAGGCAAAATCGATGGCTACGCTCTTTTTGTGAAGGATGCAATTCCCGGAGACCGGATTATAGTCAGGGTAACAAAGATTAAGAAAAACTACGGATACGGCAGATTAATGAAAATTATTTCACCTTCACCTGACCGGGTGGAGCCTTTGTGCCCTGTATCCGCAAGATGCGGCGGATGCACCCTTATGGCCATGAGCTACGAAAAGCAGCTTGAATTTAAGAACAGACTTATCCGCAATAATCTTGAGAGAATAGGCGGATTGGAAGGGATTGAACTGCCCCCTGTCATAGGAATGGATAATCCGCTCCGCTACCGCAATAAGGCACAGTTCCCCGTAGGCCGTGACCGCAACGGCAATATTGTAATGGGCTTTTACGCCGGACACAGCCACTCAATTGTAGAGTGCGATGACTGTATCATCGGCTCGGATATAAATGCAGTAATTCTTGCAAAAATCAAAGAATATATGCTTAAGTATAATATCAGCCCCTATGATGAAGAACTTCATAAAGGGCAGGTACGCCATATACTTATCAGGACAGGCTTCAGTACAGGAGAAATAATGGTCTGCCCTGTTATTAACGGAATCTCGTTAAAGCATGAGGATGAGCTTGTTAAAATGCTTAAGAGTCTGACTTTTGACCATGACAGAAAAATTGCAAGCATTATGCTGAATTTTAACCGGGAGAAAACCAATGTAATTCTGGGAGATGAGTGCCGCCTTTTATATGGCAAACCTTACATTGAGGACTGCATAGGAAATATCCGTTATCAGATATCCCCTTTGTCCTTTTATCAGGTAAATCCGATGCAGACGAAAAAACTGTATGACCTTGCCATGGATTTTGCCGGCCTTACCGGCAGTGAAACTGTCTGGGATCTGTACTGCGGAATCGGAACCATTTCTCTTTTCTTAGCACGGAAAGCCCGCAGAGTATATGGTGTGGAGATAATTCCCCAGGCAATCGAAAATGCCGTTAATAATGCCCGGATAAACGGAATAACCAATGCGGAATTCTATGTGGGCAAAGCGGAGGAGATTCTTCCCGAGAAATATGAGAAGGAACATATATATGCTGAGGTAATCGTGGTTGACCCGCCCCGCAAAGGCTGCGACCAGGCGCTTTTGGATACCATGGTGAAGATGAATCCGGAGCGGATTGTATACATCAGCTGTGACTCTGCAACACTGGCCAGGGATTTGAAGTATCTTACCGGCAGAGGCTATGAGGTTAAAAAGGTGCAGGGGGTGGACCAGTTCGGATTCAGCTGCCATGTGGAGACGGTGGTATTGATGTCAAGAAAAGATAAATAAGTGCCAGAAAGTGGCGTATTTCCGGGCTTTTTCGGAAGTTGGGATTAGATGCCTAACTCCTGAAAAGGCTCGGTTGTTTTATATGGAAACATATCTACTGTGAAAATGTGTGTCAGGTTGTAACCTCGGATTAGATAACGCAAATTGAGTGAGTGGATTAGATGTCAGGCATTTTTGAGTGATTTTTGAAAGAGGAAAAAAGTTGACAACAAATCTGGCAACTCGATAGTAAAGGTATTTTCGGACAGTGGATTAGATGTTAGGAGGATGAAACGTGGACAAAATACTATGTTTACTTGAAAAGTATAGATGCCATTTAAAACGTGGGAATAAAACCAGTGCAGAGTTTCTTCGTGATAATTTCAGCGAGTATGTAAAAGATGTAAAAGACTCATTGTCTCTTGAAGAGAATCCGTTGGTTGGAGCAGAGATGTGTCAGATGGTTTCTGAACAAATAGAAAATATTGAATTTAATGCCAATCGCATAATTGAGGTATTAGAGCTATATAGTAAAGGAAAAATAGTTTCGGCATCACAAAAAGCATTTGAAGTATTTGAAAACATGAAGCCTCAATTAATGCAAAGATATTCTGGCGCATATCGTTTTGAAACGTATTATAGGATTAGAGGGATTAATGAGGGAAATTCTTTTCCTTTAGAACGAAAGGAATTGTTTCATATTCCGTATAATAAAAACTATTTGGTTGGGACTGAAAGATATAGTATGCCGGGACATCCATGCTTATATTTAGCATCTCAAGCTGAGTTATGTTGGTTTGAATGTGGGAAACCGAACAAGTTCGCTATTTCTAGATTTGACATACCTCAAAGTGAAGATGAATACATGAAATTTATTGACTTTTCAGAAAAACTGATGCCACTTATGCATAGTTTTTTCTGCTGGTTCCATAACGAAAAAGATACTGAACAAGTGAGAAAGTATTTATTAAAATATATTTGTACATATCCATTAAGAGCAGCGTGTTCTATTGTTGTTGAGCATCCGGGGAGCCGTTTTATTGAAGAATATATTATTCCTCAGCTTTTATTACAATGGGTTCTGAACGACAAGGATTTCGATGGAATCAGATATGAATCATGCAATTCATCAGAGGATGTAAAGAGCATGGGAGGTCATAATATTGTGCTAGTGACTAATAATTTTGATAAGGACGGATATGATATTAGTCTCAGAAACAAAATTAAAGTAGGAGAACCTAAGGTATTTGATATAAACACAATTACTATTGACCCAATATTAGTTGATTGCTTAAACGGGCGTGATATTAAAGATGACCCTTTTTTATGGGGACTAGAAGACGCTCCTAATAATTTGGAAACTATATAAGGAGAATGATGAATATGATTTCAGAAGAATTAAAAGCAATAGTTGATAAATTTACGGAACAAGGAAATATGAATTTCCTTGCAGAAACAACTGAAGATAAGATATTGGTCTTTGAAAAAGAAAAAGGTGTTACACTTCCATCAAAATATAAAGAATGGTTGTTGTTTTCTGATGGAGGCGAGCTTTTCCTTCCAGCAGGTGTTCAATTCTACGGAATAGAGAATAAGCCACTTATTGATGTGAATGATAATTCAAGACCAAGTGATGACTATGTTGTTATTGGCGCATTAGCATCAGGAGACCCTATTCTCTTTGAAAAGAATAGTGAAAAAATAGCAATATATAATCAAGCGGCTGGAAGAATAGAAGAGGATGAAATCTATGATGATTTTATTGCGTTCTTAACCGACCTGTATGATTTACTTGGCATAGGAGGTTGATTCTATGTCGAGAAGAACAGCTGAATCCAATAAAGCTATTCTTGCTGCATGGAATAAGGAACAAGAACTTGTTCAGGAAGGAAAAGGAACAAGGGAGTGGACTCCTCAGCAACAGCAAGATATCCTTGAAAAAGGAAAAGCTTATGATGATAACGGGAAAGCCTTTGAAGGGCAGCATATGAAGAGTGCGGAGACGTATCCTGAGTATCAAGGCGAACCCGGAAATATACAATTTCTTACAAGAGCAGAACATTTAGAGGCTCACGATGGCAATTGGCAAAATCCAACAAACTGGTATTATAATCCGGTTACAAAAGAAAAGTTTGATTTTGGTGACGGACCTTTTATTCCATGTGAAATTATTAATCTGCCAGAACCAATCATTTCTTTAAATGTGGATTCAACCATACAAGAAAATATTATAGAAGATAGAGGCTCTGCAGGTAAGGCTGAGAGTTCATCGAAGAAATCGGTTGAAATACAAAAAAGGCATAGTAAATCTGAAATACCGAAGTCGCATAATGTTGCTCCTAAAAAAGCAAATAATGCTTTTGTTAAAGGGTTAAAATCAGTCGGAAGATTTATTGTCGAGCACCCAGTCGAGTCACTTGAAATAGCTGGATTAGCAATTGGTGGTGTAGCAAAAGCAGTATCTTCCATCAAAGGTAGAGGTTCTGGAAGTACACATAGCACACCATCTACTTCTGCAAATTCATCAGTCGCAGAGAAGGTTGCAGATATAGTAGAAAAAGCAAGCAGGTCTTTACCAAGCGAGAACGATGTAACGGGACATAAACAACGCTACCATACGAAAAACGGTGTAGTATGGAAAGATAAAGCGCCATATCACAGAGGTGGCAAATAACCAAAACAACCCTCCCGGCCAATCAAGGTCGAGAGGGTTTCGTGCGTCTATAGGCATTATCCTTCAATATCAATTTTAAGTCCGGACTTGAGTTCCACCGTGAAGTGGTCTTCCCAGACGGTAATTTGCTTGAGCCAGCGTTTAACCAAGGTTTCGTCGAAGGATTCAAGGTTGGTACGCTGCTTTTTAATGTAGTCCTGCAGGTCGTTAATTCTTGCAATCTGCGCGTCTCTGGCAGCGGTGTCAACGGTGCATTTTTCACGCTGTTCGCGGAGTTTGAAAATCTGGTCAGCAATTTCATCGTAGGCTTCTTTGTTGTTAGCTTTTTTGAGAAGCTCTTTTTGAAGTTCCATCAGCTGCTCGTCAATCCCATCAGCGGTGCTCTTTTGAGCCTCTCTGATGACTTTAGCAATATTCTGCTGTAACTGTGCCTGATAGGTTGACCTATCTCCAAGGAGCGTGTTTATTGCCTGAACTACCACATTTTCTAATACCGTTTCATTGACGGTTCTTGCATGACATTCTTCACCGGTAGGTTCCAGCCTGCTAAGGCAGCGCCAGACGATGGATTTGCAGCCACGGTTGTTCCAGTGAATTCTGCGGAACATTTCACCACACTCACCGCAAATAACAATCTGAGCGAAGCAGTGGTTACAGCTATAACTGCGCTTTTTGCCATTGGCGCTGGTCTTTACAACACGCCTGCGTACCAATTCTTCCTGCACTCGTAAGAAGATATCCTTTGGAATAATGGCTTCATGGTTTCCTTCAACATAATACTGAGGAACGATACCGTTGTTCTTTACTCTGGTCTTGTTTAGAAAGTCGGTGGTGTAAGTCTTTTGAAGAAGCGCATCACCGATGTATTTTTCATTACGAAGGATTTTGTTAATGGTGCTCGTCCACCATTTTGTTTTGCCGGCACCGGTGAGAATACCATCAGCTTCAAGTCCTTTTGCAATTTTATCCATTGAGTAGCCCTCAAGGTACTCCCTGTAAATGCGCTTTACAACTTCAGCTTGTTCCGGGTCGATGATAAGGTTTCCTTCATCGTCCTTGGTGTAGCCAAGAAAATGGTTGTGATTGACCTGTACCTGTCCATTCTGGTAGCGGAACTGAAGTCCCAGCTTTACGTTCTGGCTGAGGGATTGTGATTCCTGCTGGGCCAGTGAAGCCATGATTGTAATCAGGACTTCACCTTTGGCATCCATCGTGTTGATGGCTTCTTTTTCAAAGAATACCGGGATGTTCTTATCTTTGAGTTGTCTGATGTATTTCAAGCAGTCCAGCGTATTTCTGGCGAATCGACTGATGGACTTGGTGATAATCATGTCGATGGTTCCGGCTTCGCAATCTTCAATCATGCGATTAAACTCATCACGGTTTTTAGTGTTGGTACCGGAAATTCCATCATCAGCGTATATGCCTGCAAATTCCCATTCAGGGTTCTTTTGAATAAATTCTGTGTAGTGCTCAACCTGAGCTTCATAACTTGTAGCCTGCTCATCGCTGTCGGTACTAACTCTGCAGTACGCCGCGACTCGGAGCTTAGGCTTTGCATCCTGCTGTCTGGCTGTATTTCCAACTTGCCTTCTTGCAGGGATGACCATAACATTTCCCATCAAATAACCTCGCTTTCTATCAGGCTGTATAAGTATTCTGCTTAAGTACTGCAATCAGCTCACGGTCGTTACCGCCTGAATTGAAGTAGGACTGTTTCACTTGCTTCACCTCCGTTTCCGTGGTTGTTAAGGCTTGTTGTGACCTGCCTTACACTTTCCACTGGAGATGGGTGAGAAGTTTGAGCGGAGAAATTTTGAAAAAATATAAAAACTCCTCTGACATCTGTTTGATGGATGCCAGAGGGATTGGATTGCAACTTATCTTATGTAAGATTAGTAGCCACGCATTTTACGAAACTCGGTTCTGTATTTCTTCATCTGGTCTGCGAAAGTTCTCTGCTTGCGACCGAGCTGCTCTGCAATCTTACGGTCTGAAAGTTCATTGCCAAGCATCTCAATAATGAGGTCCGCATCAGGGTCGAGCTCACGGAACTTAGCAATAAGCTGCTCAAGAAGAATTGCATCTGAAATAATATCTTCCATAGTAGGAGCGGTATCAAGAATAGTGTCATACATATTCGCATTACCGTCTTCCGTAGGTACATCTAATGAAAGAATGTCACCTGCAGTGTGGTATTCGCACAAGTCACAGTTTCCATCGCATTTCCAAAGATACTTCTTTGTACACATACAGCGATGATGGTACTGTTCACGTTTCTGGGTTGCCCAGATTTCAGGATACAGAGCTCTGTACTGAGCTTCGGTGATTACGACGAGTGAGACCTTGTAAGGATTCTCAGCATCGCGAAGTGGATAGTAACGTTTTTTACTCTGGTTTTCGTTGTTTGCCATGATTTTTACCTCCGTTGGCTTGAATTTCCAAGCGGAGTTCAAAAGCATGGCTGCCAGTTCTTTTGTACATAGTTGGTCACCTCATGCGGATTACTCCGCTTCATTTGTGGTGACCAGCCGTTCGCAGCTGGCACTCTATTTACATGTGAGACCCTTCCATCAACTGCGAACGCACCCCGTGGCCACAGGAGGTGAGTTGACAGTTAGGCCAGATAGTTTAACGTCTTGTCCGGGACGGTTGTGTAATCGAAAATATTTGTTTTAACCCGCTCGCGTAATATTTACGAACGCGAATGAAATATTGACAAAAGCGACTTGCTTGTGATATAATATTAAAAAGTGTGTTTTCATATCACGGAGCGTGTGCTCTTGTAAATTCGATTACGCTTCTAAGTATAGAAAATAGAAAATCCGACCACCGGACTAAACCGGACTTGGTCGGACTAAATCGGACTAATGATAAGAGGAGGACTGTAAATGACGCTAAGTGAGTGTTTAAAATTACTACATTCATATATTGGCACTGACTGTGACAATCAAGATTACATTGTTTACTTGCAGACTCTTATTATGCGAGCTCCTGCGACAGAAGCGGAAGAGAAAGCTGATGATGAGAATAACTATTATCCTTACAAGGGTGCTACTAATGAAAAAGACTTTTTACTTCGTGTATATAACGGAAGTAAGCAACTTCCTAAGAAAAAAGCACGAATGATTAAGAAATACTACAGCCCGGTTGATTTTAAGGCTGCCTTTTCAGATATTGAGGATTCTGCAAGAAGTAATTTTGTTAATGAGTTACATGGCAAAGGCATAAACTGCACTAATGATGAGCTACCTGATTATTGTGAAGAACTGCTTCGTCTGTTAATCGATGCTGCAGCAGTTGGAGTATCGGAAATTGACGTAGCGCTTATTGGAGAGAATGAAGCTACTTTGTCTGTATATGATGATACAAATTTAAAGAAAAAATACGGTGTTCATCTTCTTGCAGAGACAAATAATCATTGTCCTTATGACGGTTGTTTCAAACCATTGAGAATTGGCACTGCGCCAAGCAATATGTTTGACTATTCAATAGTAAGAATTAATCCAAAGATTACAGTTGAGACAGTAGATAACTTGATTGCTCTCTGTCCTGAATGTGGTCGTCGATACAGAGTTGAGATTGATGAAGAAAAGCAATATCGATTAGAAGATATAAAGCTAAGACTGTCATCGATGAAAGAAGCAATGGATATTCTTGCTGAAGATAAAATCGTGGCTGGCATTGAAAGAGTTATCGGAAAGATACCGGGTATTCCTATTGAAAGAATTATGGAATTAAATTACAAGCCAACACAGGTTGCAAATAAAATGGATAAAACTGACCCAGCATTATTCATGAAGATAAATACATATGTATCTGGGTATTATCCGGATGTTAGAGATTTATTTAAACAAGCAGAAGTAGAAAGTGGATTTAACTTTGAAAAGTTTTGTTCTCAGGTGAAATTCAAATTTACAGATATTAAAGACAGTGGATTAACACAAGGCCAGATGTTTGATGAACTGGTGGATTGGCTTTCCGGTGCTACGAATGAGGATAGAGAGCCATGTGAGGTAATCATTTCTTACTTCGTGCAGAAATGCGAGGTGTTCGATGTTATTTCCTGATAAATTGTTCACTTACAGTGAAAGCGTTATATCCAAATTTCCTGCGGTGTTGGATGTGATAAAAATACAGCCTATTAAGGTTAAAGAACTTTACGTGGCTGTGAATAAAGAAGTTAATGGAACTGCAGAGTTTATGGATGTATTAGATTGTTTATATGCGTTAGGCAAAATTGACTACGATGCAAAAGAGGAGGTGTTGAGGTATGTTGAGTGAGATTCGATGCGATGCATTTAAGTCTTACGGGAAAACACGTGATACTATTGTTTTTCATCCCGGCCTTAACACTGTATTAGGTGGAGCTGCAGCTAACAATTCTATCGGCAAGTCTACATTCTTACTGATTATAGATTACTGTTTTGGCGGTGAAACTTATGGCAAATCAGATATAAAAAACCATGTGGGTGACCATACGATATGCTTTGCCTTTGAATTTGATGGAAAGAAGTATTACTTTAGCAGAACTGTTTCCAAGAAGAAAATTGTAGATGTCTGCGATTCAAATTATCAGCAGTTAGATACAATGAAGCTCGACAATTTTAAGAATTTCCTATATGAGCATTATTGCCCTAAAGTTGAAGATGCGACTTTTAGAGAAATTACTGGACGCTTTTTCAGAATAGCTGGGAAAAAGAATGATACTATAAATAATCCTTTAAATGAGGGTTCCCCTAGTATGGAACCGGCTGTAGTTGCCCTTGAAAAATTATTCGGCTTGTATAGATATGTGGGTGCGCTAAGAAAACAGTTGAAAGAGTCTGAAGATAAAAAGAAGGCATATGCACAGGCTAGAAAACTTCAGCTTGTACCACATGCTATTACAAGAAAGAAGCAGTATGATGACAATGCTGAAAAGATAAAAGAGTTAGAAAAGAAGTTGTCGGAACTTACGCAGGATACCGACCAAGAATTATTGCTAAGAGAACTGCAAAGAAAAGATTATGCAGCGGAAGTAAACAGCCAGTTGCAGGGTATGAAGCGTCAGTATAAGAAGCTGGTTTCACAATATAGAATTGTCACTAAGAATATGGATGAAAGTTTTGTGACTACTGAAACAGACCTACAGCGTTTGGCAGCATACTTTCCGACAGTAAATATAAAAAGAATTGAAGAAGTTGAATCCTTCCACAGAGAACTATCAGGCATTCTTACTTCACAGATGAGTGAAGAGGCTGCCGGTTTACAAGCTTTAATAAGAGCTGCAACTGCTGAGATTCAAAAGTTAGAAGCACAGCTTGCAGAGTTAGGAATTCCGCTTCAGGTTCCTAAAAACTTCTTGGAACAGTATTCGGATATAGAAAGACAGATTGCTGGACTACGTTCTCAGAATGAAGCTTTTGATAACACCAAGAAATTTAAAGCTGATGTTGATGTTACAAAGAAAGATTTAATGGAATCTGAGAGAACTGTTCTTGACCAGCTAGAAGCAAAAATAAATGCACAGATGGTTCGATTTAACGATTTCATCTACGAAGAAGAAAGAGAAGCTCCGGTTATTAAATTTGAAAATGGAAAGAAATATTCTTTTACCACACCACGTGATGGTGGTACCGGAACAGCTTATAAGAGTCTTGTCGTTTTGGATATGAGTATTCTGGAATTAACAGATTTACCTGCCATTGCTCATGATTCATCAATATTTAAAAATATTGGAGATGAACCAATAGACAAAATCATGGAATTATATATGAAGAGCAAAAAACAAGTCTTCATTGCATTCGATAAGGAACAAGCCTATTCACAGCGTACAGGTGAAATACTTAATGATACAGCTGTGTTGCGTTTGAATGAAGGTGGAGACGAGCTTTTTGGATACTCTTGGGCGAAAAAGAAAAATGCCAAGAAGTAACTATTGATTAAAAACAAAGAATACGGAGGTACGATAATGCGCATCAGCTACAATAAGTTATGGAAACTATTGATTGATAAAAACTTAAATAAACAGAAGTTGCGCGAAATGAGTGGAGTTAGTTCAGCGTCTATTGCTAAGCTCGGAAAGGGTGAAAATATTACAACCGAAGTCTTACTCAGAATCTGCACAGCTCTGAAATGTGATATTGGCGACATCATGGAAATTGTGGAAGATGACGCTATTGAGTCCTGAAAAATGGCCATGACATTATATATAGCAAAGTAGGG
>JBJEND010000079.1:0-14650 GCA_051880015.1 Butyrivibrio sp.
CCAAGTCCATAGGATACACTTATTCCGCTTCTCTCCACATAACCGTAACCGGCAGGAGAATCCACCATGACAAAATCCCCGCAGGATTCCATTGTAGTTATCTCTTCTCCTTCTGATAAGGTCATCATGGTTGCAGATGATGTGGTAGCATCAGCATACACAGTCAAACGTTCAACATTGACCACTGCTGCTTCCGAACCAATGGTTCTGGCAACAATCTGTGCTTCATCATCAAATAATACATTTACATTTCTCACATATCCCGTTACTTCGCCTGAAGAAATTTTGGTCCATTCTTCGCCTCGTTCAAGGATATCTCCTTCACTTCCCGAATACATAACTCCTACCACATCCGATGTGATATCCGGCTCTGCATATATACAAAGCCTGCTGACCGTATATGAGAGAACTTTATTATAATATTCTCCTTTGTCCGCCTTAATATCGGATTGATTACCGTTTTCTGCCGAAGTTAAATTACTTCTGTATACTACATTCAGTTCCGCTGATACTACTTCTTCTTCGGTAATTAGATTGGAATCATATTCAGCAGCTGTATTCTGTATAACCGGTGCGGTATCTGCATCTGCCGTCACAGTTCTTCTGGCCTGCTTCTGATTACCCGCAAAAACGGCCTGAACAATCAGTACAAGACAAAGTACCGATAACACAGCCACCTTTCTGCCTTTAAATCTCATATAAACCTCCAAATTCCCTAAGGAAACCAAAATTGTTACAAAATTATTAATTTCGTTAATTGATTGTATCAGAGAAAAGGATATTTGTCAAATTTCACTTTTCTGACGGTATGCTTCATATAAAATAACTGCAGTGGAAATCGCCGCATTAAGGGATTCCAGCTGTCCTTCCATAGGTATTTTAACCAGTGTATCTGCCTCTTTTGTAAGCCCGGGTGTAAGTCCGTTACCCTCATTGCCTATGAGCAGTGCCATGGGGCATGAAAGGTTTTCCCTGTAATAATAATTCCGGCCCTTAAGGTGAGCAGCAAAAATTTTAATATTATTACTTTTGAGCATTCTCACTGTTTCTGTAAGATTATCCGAGTATATAAAAGGCATTCTGAACAATGAACCCATGGTGGAGCGTATTGTTTTGGGATTATATATATCCACCGTATCTCCGGACATAATAATTCCTGTTGCTCCCGCTCCCTCCGCACTTCTCATAATCGTTCCAAGATTGCCGGGATCCTGAATATTTTCCAGAACCACAATACGGGGAGTATCCGATTTTAACATATCACTGACAGAATACTCCAGCATTTTCACTACTGCCAGTATACCCTGGGGTGTCTTGGTATCAGACATCAGGGAAAACACTCTGTCCGATACCGGCTCATATTCCATTCCCTCCAAAACAGCTTTATTTTCATATGCAAAGCTCTCCGATACATATACTTTAACAATTCTGTCCCGGGGGATTTCAGAGAACATTCTTATGCCCTCAATTACAAAAAGTCCGCGGCTCTTACGTTCCCCGGACTTTTTTAATAAATTAATTACATTCTTAACCTGCGAATTGCCGGAAGCGGTAATCAATGACTTACTCCTTATCTGCAAAGAAGCTTGCTGACATTATACATATTTTCGTCAACATCCTTTGTCATTGCGAGAGCTTCATCAATATCATAATCCACAAATTCACCATTCTTATAGGCAACTACACGGTTGGACTTGCCTTCACAAAGAAGGTCAACTGCCATTGAGCCCATCATGGAAGCAAATACACGGTCTCTGCAGCTTGGGCTTCCGCCTCGCTGCATATGTCCAAGAATTGTAGCTCTTGTCTCTACCCCTGTAGCTTCTTCAATTCTCTTTGCCATGCTTGAAGAATGTCCAACGCCCTCAGCATTAATAATGATGTGATGCTTCTTGCCCTTTTTCTTATTCTCTATAATACTGTCAATAATAGCCTGTTCATTATAATCGTATTTGCCGGGTAAAAGAATATTCTCTGCTCCGTTGGCAATACCGCACCATAATGCAATGTGTCCTGCATTTCTTCCCATAACCTCAATGATAGAACATCTTTCGTGGGAGGTTGATGTATCCCTGATTTTATCAATGGCTGACATTGCTGTGTTAATGGCTGTGTCAAAACCTATTGTATAGTCCGTACATGCAATGTCAAGGTCAATGGTTCCGGGAACACCGATGGTGTTAATTCCCAGTGCAGAAAGCTTCTGTGCACCCTTAAATGAGCCGTCACCGCCGATAACTACGAGACCGTCAATATTGTGTGCCTTACAGATATCTGCGCCCTTCTTCTGATATTCAGGATCAATAAATTCAAGGCAGCGTGCCGTATAAAGAATAGTACCGCCGCGATCTATTGTATCAGAAACACTGGTAGCGGTCATATCAATAATCTCTTCATTCAAAAGGCCGTTATATCCTTTTAAAATACCCTTTACCTGAAGTCCTCTTGCCAAAGCTGTTCTTACTACCGCACGGGTTGCGGCATTCATTCCCGGTGCATCACCACCGCTTGTAAGTACTCCGATTGTTTTAACTGCTGACATATATCTGCCTCCTTATTATAAGTCATAAATTATTTCCAAAAAACTATCCCTATTTTATGATAAATTCCCTTATATTTCAATAGTTTTTTCAACTACTTTGACATTTTCACCGCCAAATTCTGACTTAAGTATATCAAGGGTTTCTCCAACACCGCTTATTGTCATGGATGGAGGGAGAATTTTTTTGGCCTTTTCCGCTTCACAGTATATAATTACCTTATCATTGCCGTCCAAACTGCCGATTATATTATATAACTTTTTTTCAGAATCCAGAAAAGCCTGCTTATCCGGGAATTTAATCCATACATCCCTGGGAATGGAGTCAAAGGGTATAATCCTGCTGCATCTAATTTTGCCGTTTTCTTCCTCTCTGCTGTGGTCCACATCCCCTGTAACAAAGACCTTGTTATCATCTGTGATATATTTTCTGTAATCCTGATAGGTCTTGGGAAAAACTATTATCTCCACCGTTCCCACTAAATCCTCCAGTGTAAGATATGCCATGGTCTGTCCGGTTTTGGTGGGTCTTGTTTTAATATCGGATATAATTCCTCCCACTATAACGCGACCATTATCCGATACCTTTATGCTTCCCGTTTCTTCATCCAGAATGAAATCCGAAGTCATGTTGGTAATATTCTTACTCCACAGTTCTTTATATTCATCTATCGGGTGTCCGCTTACATATATGCCCAGGACTTCCTTTTCCATGGCAAGGAGCTCTTCCTTGGTAAACTCTCCAACATCCGGGACAATTACATCGGCAGGCTTATCCTCAGGCTCAAACATATCAAAAAGTGAGATTTGACCGGATACAGATTCCTTTTTCTCCTGGGAAACGTTGTCCATAACCTCCCCGTATATTAACATCATCTGCTTACGGGTAAGTCCGAAGCTGTCAAAGGCTCCTGATTTAATAAAGCTTTCAACCGTTCTTTTATTGACCTCCCGGCCTGAAAGCCTGCTGACAAAATCCTTAATATCTGTAAATCTGCCCTTATTGCTTCGTTCCTCCACGATGGCATCAATAACCGGCCTGCCAAGACTTTTTATGGCGGAAAGGCCGTAACGTATACTGTTTCCCGAAACAGAAAACACGCCCTCCCCTTCATTAATATCCGGCGGAAGTATTGCTATACCCATCTGCCTGCTGGCAAGGATATACTGGGATACTTTGGAGGTATTATCCAATACGCTTGTCATCAGTGCTGCCATAAATTCCACAGGATAATAGCACTTCAAAAATGCAGTCTGGAATGCAACGACAGCATAGCATGCCGCATGGGATTTGTTAAAAGCATATTTGGCAAAATCCATCATTGTGTCATATATCTCTGACGCAACCTCTTCAGGAATTCCTCTGGCTATACATCCCGGGACGTTTTCATCCGGATTGCCGTATATAAAATTATGTCTTTCTTTTTCCATAACGGACTGTTTTTTCTTGGACATGGCTCGGCGCACCAAATCGCTTCGTCCCATAGTATATCCCGCCAGGTCACGGACTATCTGCATAACCTGTTCCTGATATACTATACAGCCGTAGGTAGGTGACAGTATGGGTTCCAGCTCCTTACAGGCATAGGTAACCGTTTTACTGTTATTTTTGCCTTTAATATACTTCGGAATGAAATCCATGGGGCCCGGCCTGTAAAGAGAAATGCCGGCTATTAAATCCTCCAGACATGAAGGCTTAAGTTCTTTCATGAAGGTCTTCATTCCTGCACTTTCAAGCTGGAATACCCCCTCTGTCCTGCCTGTTCCTATCATATCCAGTACATTTTTATCATTGTAATCAATGTCTTTTATATTAAAGGTAACATTTTTATTCTTATTAATCAGACGCTCTGCATTCTGGATAACCGTAAGGGTTCTAAGGCCCAGAAAGTCCATTTTAAGAAGTCCCAGTTCTTCTATGGTAGTCATGGTAAACTGGGTTGTAATAGTGCCGTCTGAGGCTCTTGAAAGGGGTACAAATTCATCCAGCGGCCTTGAACCGATAACCACACCCGCTGCGTGCATGGAGGTATGTCTGGGAAGTCCTTCCAGTCTTTTGCATATATCTATAAGATAATGTACTTCACTGTCAGTTTCATAGAGGGTTCTGAACTCAATATTCCCCTCCAGCGCCTTATCTATGGTAATTCCCAGTTCATTGGGAATAAGCTTGGACAGCATATCAGTTCTGGCATATGGAAAATCCAGTGCCCTGCCCACATCCTTAATCACACCTCTTGCCGCAAGAGTACCGAATGTAACAATCTGAACCACCCTGTCCCTGCCATACTTGTTCATAACATATTCTATTACCTCAGGTCTTCGCTCGTAACAGAAATCAATATCAATATCCGGCATGGATACACGTTCCGGATTCAGAAAACGTTCAAAAAGCAGGCCGTACTTAATGGGGTCAATATCCGTTATGGACAGACAGTATGATACAATGGAACCTGCTGCGGATCCACGCCCGGGGCCCACTGCAATTCCGTTGTTTTTGGCGTAATTTATAAAATCCCACACAATTAGGAAATAGTCCACATATCCCATTGTCCGTATTACGCCAAGCTCATATTCCAGACGTTCCTCAAGGGAAGGCGCTTTGTCTCCATATCGTCTGTTAAGGCCCTCACGGCAAAGATAGTTCAGATATGTCCATGAATCAAATCCTTCCGGGACTTCAAAATGCGGGAGCTTGGTAACTCCGAATTCTATTTCCACATTGCATCTTTTGGCAATCTTATGGGTATTATCTATGGCTTCCGGTGCATAAGGGAACAAAGCTCTCATCTCAGCTTCGGATTTACAGTAGAACTGTCCGCCTTCATATCGCATTCTGTCTTCATCAGAAACTTTCCTGCCTGTCTGTATACACAGAAGAATATCATGGGGAGCAGCATCCTCTGCATAGGTATAATGAATATCATTGGTGGCAACCAGATCCATATTCAGTTCCCTGCTCATCTTAACCAGGAGCTGGTTAACCATTTTCTGGGCGGGTATACCGTGATCCTGCAATTCCAGGAAAAAATTACCCTTTCCGAAAATCTCCTCATATCGCAGTGCTGCCTTACATGCCTCCTCGTAAAGGTTTCTGGCCAGATATCTCTGCACTTCTCCTGCAAGGCAGGCGCTTAAACAGATTATTCCCTCCGAATAAGTCTTCAAAACCTCATAATCCACTCTGGGCTTATAATAGAAGCCGTCTACGAAGCCCTTGGAAACTATTTTCATAAGATTGGCATATCCGGTATTATTTTCTGCCAGAAGAATAAGATGGTAATATCTGTCTTCCCCGGCATTGGCCTCTTTGTCAAAGCGGGAGCCCGGTGCCACATATACCTCACATCCCAAAATCGGCTTAATACCGTTGGCTCTGGCAGCCCGGTAAAAATCAATAACGCCGTACATTACTCCGTGATCCGTAATTGCCATGCTGTCCATTCCCAGTTCTTTTGCTCTGGCGGTTATTTCTTCTATTTTACTTGAGCCGTCCAAAAGACTGTACTCCGTATGAACGTGTAAATGAGTAAATGCCATTGATAGTTCCCCTTATCCTGAAGTTATGGAATAATTATATAACAAGAAAATCCCGCTGACAACGAAAACGTCAGCGGGATTTGTAATCTATTTTGCACTTAAATATTTTTCAATCTCGGCAATGGCGGCCTCTTCATCCTGACCGTTGGCAGTCACAATTACCTCTTCACCTAAATCAAGTCCCAGTGTCATCATACCCATGATACTTTTGGCATTGACTCTCTTACTTCCTACTTCAACATAAATTGAGCTTTCAAACTGACTTGCTACCTGAACAAATACTGCTACAGGTCTTGCTTCCAATCCTGTGGGAATCTGAATTGTCATGTTTTTCTTAATCATTTGATTTTCCTCCTAGACTTTCTTATCATTTCTAATTTCATCTGCAATTCGGCTAATCTTACGCAGTCTGTGATTTACTCCGGATTTACCCACGGGGGGTGAAAGCTTCTCTCCCAAATCCTTAAGGGATATATCAGGATATTGAAGTCTTAGAACGGCTATTTCTTCCAGACTTTCATTCAGGCTGTCAAGCCCCACTTTATCCCGGATGTAATTAATATCTTCTATCTGCTTTACTGCGGCCTGTATGGTTTTGCCCATATTGGCAGTTTCGCAGTTTACCTGCCTGTTTATGGAATTACGAACCTCTTTAAGTATGCGGACATTTTCCAAATCCATAAGTGATACATGGGCACCCATGACATTCAGCATATCCACAATATGGGCACCTTCTTTGAGATATACCACATAATAACGTCTCCGCTGCACAATTCTTCCGTCAAGTTCAAAAACATTAACCGCATCAAGAATCTGCTTTGCCTTTGCTTCTCCCGAAGCTGTGATTTCAAAGTGGTAGGATTTTTCCGGATCACTTATGGAACCGCCCGCCAGAAATGCACCTCTTAAAAAAGCCCTTTTACAGCACATATTCTGTATGACAACAGTATTAACCAGAGACATATCTCTGTTTATACTTCCGTCCGTATTCATTATTTTGGCTGCCAGAAGAATTTTTATTGCCATATCCGAATTCATAACTGACATTATGTATATTCTGTTTTTTGTATCTATGTTATACCTGACTGTTGCATCAGATTCATAACCAAAAGCTTTTTTGATAAGCACCTGACATTTATATACTACGTTTCGGTTCTCTGATGATACCCTGAAAAAATGTTTTCCCTTAGGAGTAGTATATATCCGTCCGCACATTCCTATTATTGCGGCAAGCTCTGCAATCTGACAGTGTCTCGCTCCCGGCATGACCTTGGCAAGTTCATCTTTTACCCTGAGTGAAAATGACATATTCCATCCCGCCTATTTTTTGGTTTTTGCATCCATTTCAATATCTCTGTGTTCGATTTTAAGTCCGTAATCATGATTGGAAAGTTTTTCATATAGAGCATTTGCCAAAGTTACGGAGCGGTGTTTACCTCCGGTACAGCCTATTCCTATTACAAGTCGGTTCTTACCTTCAAGTATATAGTTGGGAATGAGAAATTCCACCATATCCACCAGTTTTTGAAGAAAAACGTGAGCCTGCTCAAAACCCATTACATAATCTTTGATTGCATCGTCATTGCCCGTAAGCGGACGAAGCTCCTCAATATAGTAGGGATTCGGAAGAAATCTCACATCAAAAATCAAATCTGCATCCTCCGGGATGCCATATTTAAAACCGAAGGATAAAATCGTTACCACAAGGTTATTAAAATGTTCATCATTAACAAAAATTTTCTCAAGCTCCTGCTTCAAATCTCTGGTAAGCAGTGTACTTGTATCAATTATATAGTCAGCTCTCTTCTTAAGAAAGGCTATTTCCTTACGTTCTTTGAGGATTCCCTCCATAACACGGTGTTCTCCCGCCAGAGGGTGGTTTCTTCTGGTTTCTTTATACCTCTTAACCAATACTTCGTCCTCGGCCTCAAGAAACAATATTTCACACATTATATTCGTACTCTTAAGTGTGTCAAGAACCTTCTCAAACTCTCCAAAGCTTTCTCCGCTTCTTACATCCACACCCATAGCGATATTCTGAATATTCTTGCTGCCTGAACAGGCCAGTTCCACAAATTTAGCCACTAACATAACAGGAAGATTATCTACACAATAATATCCTGCATCTTCCAATACCTTTAATGCCGTTCTCTTTCCGGCACCTGACATTCCCGTTACGACTACAATTCTCATCTATATTCCCTTTCCGGCCCTATATCGGAACAATCATTAGTGTAATATAAAACAAACAGCCCGACAAACACTATTAATACTACACATTTTAATATACGTCAAGCAAATTTTCCTATTATACGAACTTCCGGTTCCAGTATAATTCCGCTGTAGGCCTCTACTTTTGCTATAACCATGAGTATCGTATCATATATATCCCGGGCACTTGCACTACCCTTATTTACTATAAATCCGGCATGTTTTTCAGAGACACAGGCATCACCCACTCCCTTTCCTTTAAGCCCCGCTTCTTCAATAAGCTGTCCCGCAAAATATCCTTTGGGGCGTTTGAAGGTGCTTCCGGCATTGGGGAATTCCAAGGGCTGTTTATCCCTTCTTAATCGGGAAAATTCATCCATTCTGGCCTCTATCTCTGACTTATTTCCCTGTGAAAGCTGTATGTCCGCCTGGAGAATCACATAATCCTTATCCAGAAATCTGCTGGTTCTGTACCCCATCTCCATTTCTGCCGGTTCATATACGGCAATATCCCCGTCAGGAGTAATAGCTTTAACATTTATTAAAACGTCTTTTAATTCTCCGCCGTAGGCTCCGGCATTCATAACGCATCCGCCTCCCAGTGTCCCCGGAATACCTGCTGCAAATTCAAGTCCGGTGAGACTTCTTCTGGCAGCATAGGCTCCCAGAGCCGACAGTAATATTCCCGACTCCGCTGTTATAATATTATCCTTAATACTGACATTGGACATACTTCTGCCTATTTTGACTATAACTCCGTCAAAACCTTCATCCGATATGAGAAGATTGCTTCCGTTTCCTATAACATAATAAGGTATTGCATATCTTCTCAGTTCATGTATAAGTCCAACCGTCTGCTCGGCACTTTCCGGTACTGCAAAACAGGCTGCAGGCCCTCCAACCCTGAAGGTTGTATGTCTGTCCAGTTTCTCATTGATAAAGACATTGCCGTCACCGACAATGCCTTTTGTTAATTTTATAAAATCCATAGATTTCCTTCCTAAAGCACTAATCTGGCAGCTCCGTAGATACCTGCGCTGTTGCCCAGAGTAGCCAGCTTAATAGGGGTCTTTTTACACTGTATGAAAGCCTTCTCCGTAAAATGCTTCTGAATTGCATCTACAAGAAAATCTCCCGCTTTGGATACACCGCCTCCGATAATAAATGCGTCCGGGTCCACCACACATGCAAGATGGGCAAGGGCAATTCCTATATACTCTCCCAGCTTGTCAACGGCTTTAAGGGCAAGTATATCCCCCTTCTTCGCCTCGTCAAATACATCCTTTGCAGTCAGATTGTCATAACTTCGCAAAGCAGAAGGAGCGTCATTTGACTTGAGAAGCTTTTTGGTTTCCCTGACTATTCCGGTAGCGGATGCAACCTGTTCAAGGCAGCCTTTTTTGCCACAGTTACAATATTCTGTTTCATCATATACCACACCCATATGTCCAATTTCACCGGCAGCTCCGTGGGTTCCTGCAACAATCTTACCGTCTATTACAATACCCCCGCCTACTCCGGTACCAAGAGTAATCATAACAAGGTTGTTAAATCCTTTTCCGCCTCCCTGCCACAGTTCACCCAGGGCAGCAACATTGGCATCATTGCCGGCTTTAACAGGAAATCCTGTCTTATCCTTAAGAGACTCTTCCACAGGTGTATCACCCCATCCCAGATTGACACAGCCCTTTACAATTCCGTTGGGAGTAACCGGTCCCGGCACACCGATTCCGATTCCCACCACATCATCTGCCTCAATAGAATCACTTTCGATTTTCTCATGAATGGATGCAGCAATGTCATCAAGAATATGGGAGCCTCCGTCTTCCTTACGGGTTGTAATCTCCCAGTCCTGGAGCAGTGCTCCCTCCACTGTAAATAATCCCATCTTTACCGTTGTACCACCAAGATCAACACCAAAACATAATTTACCCATTTGCTCTTCCTCCTAAAATTTATTTACGGTTAATACTGTTCTGAACTCTGTTATATAATTCTTTAGCCGCGTTATATCCCATCTTTTTCTGTCTCCAGTTGACTGCGGCAGATTCCACAATAACTGCCAGATTACGACCCGGCCTTACCGGAAGGTTATGGCACACTACTTTGTTACCTAAAATTTCAGTATATTCCTCTTCCAGTCCGAAACGGTCATACTCTTTCTCCTTATCCCAATCCTCAAGATGTATAACCATATCTATACCCTGGGTCTCTTTAACACTCTCAACACCAAAAAGTGTCTTTACATCTATAATTCCTATTCCTCTAAGTTCAATAAAATGTCTTGTAATCTCAGGTGCTGTACCTATGAGTGTTTCATCACTTACCTTGCGGATTTCAACAACATCATCTGTAACAAGACGGTGTCCTCTTTTAATAAGCTCCAGGGCAGCCTCACTTTTACCAATGCCGCTCTCTCCGGTTATAAGCACCCCTTCACCGTATACATCCACCAATACTCCATGAATGGAAATACACGGTGCAAGCATAACCTTCATCCATCGGATTATCTCCGCTTCAAAAGACGATGTCTGCTTATCTGTCTGCAAAAGAGGAATCCGGTATTTCCGGGCCATTTCTATCATCTCTTCGTCTGCTTCCTGACCTCTGCAGAACACAATACAGGGAACGTTATATGAAAGGAGCTGTTCATAACGCTCCAGCTTGGTTGTCCGGTCCAGAGTGGCCATGTATGCGTCCTCCACACGTCCGATAACCTGTACACGTTCACTGTCAAAATGGTCAAAAAAGCCTGCAAGCTGGAGAGCCGGTCTGTTAATATCCGGAACCGTTACGGTTTTCCCTGATGTGTCAATGTCCGGTGTAAGCACCTTAAGTTCCATCTTCTCAATAATTTTGTCAACTAATAATTCTTCTGCCATTTAGTTGTCCCCCTTAGGATTATTTTGCGGTTTATGGAAAAAATCATACACCCGTTCTGCGGAAATTCTGTTCATTGACGGAGCATTACACAGTTCCTCCACAGATGCTTTTCTGATTCCTTCTATATCTTTAAAATGCCTCATAAGCCCCTTACGCCTTGCCGGCCCTATACCGTCTATATCATCAAGAACCGAATGCACCTGTTCTTTACTTCTTATGTTACGGTGGAAGCTTATTGCAAAACGATGGGCTTCATCCTGTATTCTGGTTATTAATTTAAATGCCTCACTATGGGAATCTATTTCCAATTCCTTTTCATTATACCACAAAGCTCTCGTTCTGTGATTATCATCTTTTACCATTCCGCATACGGGAATATTAAGCCCCAGTTCTTCTATTACTTTAAGGGCAATATGAACCTGACCTTTACCTCCGTCCATAAGTATCAAATCAGGAAGAGCTTCAAAACCGTCCCAGGACTCTTCATTAGTATTAACATGCTTGAGTCTTCTGGTGAGTACCTCACGCATTGATGCGTAATCATCCGGTCCCACAACTGTTTTAATGCGGAATTTACGGTAATCATTACGTCTGGGAAGTCCGTCATAAAATACAACCATGGAACCTACGGACTGGACACCGCTTATATTGGAAATATCATATGCCTCCATACGGTGTATATCATCTATTCCCATTATCTGCTGTATCTGTAATACTGCACCTGTAGTTCTGGCTTCCTCCCGTTTGATTTTATCCTTATCCTGGGTAAGAACCGTTAATGCGTTCTTCTCCGCCAGTTCCACCAGTTTCTCTTTATCCCCTCTCCTGGGAATGACAAAATGAACAGCATGTCCTGTCTTTTCGGAAAGCCATCTGGATATAAGCTCCTCATCCCTTATGGATTCCTGAAGCATTATTGTGGGGGGAATATACGGAGTTCCCGCATAATACTGTTTTATAAAATCATTAACCACATCGGATCTGTTCTCATCCTCTGCAAGTTCCATGTGATAATGCTCTCTTCCGATTATTCGTCCCTGCCGCATAAAAAATACCTGAACCACACAGTCCGTTTCATCCATGGCTGCGGCCACCACATCCTTATCCTGCATATCGCTGCTGGTGATTTTCTGTTTTTGTGAAATATATTTTACACTTTCCAGCATATCTCTGTAAGTAGCAGCCTGTTCAAAATCCAGCCGCCCGGATGCTTCTTTCATAAGCTCCGTAAGCTTCTGGGTAATACCGTTATATCTGCCCTCAAGAAACTCTATGGCTTTATTGATTAGTTCCCGGTATTCCTCCGGAGTTATATAGCCCTGGCAGGGTGCCGTACACTGCCCTATGTGATAATTAAGGCAGGGACGTTCCTTACCGGTATCCTTTGGAAGCTGTCTCCGGCAGTTTCTTATTCCATAAGTCTTATTCAATAATTCTATTGTATCATTAACTGCCTTACCACTGGTAAAAGGTCCGAAGTACCGGCACTTATCCTTCTTAAGTTCCCGGCAGGACAGTATTCTGGGGAATTCTTCATTAGTGGTTATCTTAATAAAAGGATATGTCTTGTCATCCTTAAGCATGGTATTATATCTGGGTTTGTGCAGTTTTATGAGATTGCACTCCAGCACCAGAGCCTCCAGCTCGGAATCCGTAATAATGTACTCAAATCTGCTTATATTGGACACCATCATTCGTATTTTAGAGCTTAAATTCCGGGATGACTGAAAATATTGTCTTACACGGTTTTTAAGACTTATGGCCTTTCCTACATATATAATGTCATCTGTTTTATCGTGCATTATATATACGCCGGGTCTGGCAGGGAGTTTTTTAAGCTCCTCCTCTATGTTAAAAAAGCCTTCGTACATACTATATCTCCCAACTTATTTATCATTATGGGGTCAGAAAAGCAGCTTTTACGGAATATTCCTCCATCAGATTCAAATCCCTGTCCGTAATCCTGCAATATTTTTTAACAAGGTTCTGCTCTCTGACAAGATTGGTACTGCTAACCGTTCTGTTATCTGTATTCAGGGTGGCATGCACACCCCTGATAAGCAGTTCTTTCAACGGATATTCTTCCATATCCCCAAAAACCTTAGTCTGCATATTACTTACAGGACATACTTCCAGGGGTATCTCGTATCTGGCCAGATAGTCCACCAGAACATCATCTTCAATACATCTGATTCCATGTCCGATTCTGGATGCCCCGAATTCCAATGCCTTCCATATGCTCTCAGGTCCTGCTGCTTCCCCTGCATGAATCGTAAAAGGTATACCATATCTTCTGGCCAGTAAAAACTCCTGTTCATACAATTCTGTAGCAAAAATGCCCTCTGCACCTGCAAGGTCCAGAGCACATAAATGACTTCCAAGATTTCTGTGGGCTGCCTCTACCGTAAGCATATTATCGCTGTGACTGCTTCCTCTCATGCAGCACAGAATAATTCCCAGCCTGAGGCCCGGATTGTTCTCTTCTGCCGCTTTAGCGCCCCTGATGGCAGCAACAGCAGCCTCTTCCACCGACAAATCATTGTTAGCCGATAAAATCGGTGCAAATCTAATCTCTCCGTATGTAACGCCTTCCGCAAAAATATCTTCTCCCAGTTCCCGGACTGCCCTCTCGATATTTTCTCCGCTTTGAAGGACTTTTACAGGGTATTCAAAGGTCTTCAGATAATCGTTAAGATCACCGCACTCCTCCGAAACCGAAAGCAGCCTTTCGGTTTCCTCAAGGGAAAACTCTTTACCCTGTTGCCGTAAAAGCTCCCATACCGTTGAAGGCCTAAGGGAGCCGTCTAAATGCAGATGCAGATCAATCATCTATTCCGCTTACCTCCGAACTTACATCCGTACCTCTGACTTCTTCTACTATTTTCATAAATTCTTTACCGGTTATGGTCTCTTTCTCTATGAGATATTCCGCAACTCTGTCCAGACACATAAGATTACTGCTAAGCAGTTCTTTGGCCTTGGCATAATATTCCTTAAGCATACGGTTCACTTCTTCATCAAGCACAGCCGCAGTCTTATCTGAACAGTTCAGTACAGGTCGTCCGTCAAGATACCGGCTCTCAACATTTTCCAGTCCCATAAGTCCAAAGGTATCCGACATACCATACTGTGCAACCATTGTCCGGGCCATTTTGGTAGCTCTTTCTATATCGTTGGAAGCTCCGGTTGTAACCGTATTAAAGACTATCTCTTCTGCAGCACGGCCTCCCAGCAGTGTTACAATCTTAGTAATCAGTTCATCCTTGGTGAGGAGATACTTCTCTTCCTCCGGAACCTGCATGGTATATCCCAGTGAGCCCATGGTTCTGGGCACAATGGTAATTTTCTGAACGGGCTCGGCATTCTTCATAAGACAGGTGATGAGAGCGTGGCCCACTTCGTGATATGCCACCATACGTTTCTCCTCCGGACCGAGAATTCGATCCTTCTTCTCCTTACCTGCAATAACCACTTCCA
>JBJEND010000080.1:0-2921 GCA_051880015.1 Butyrivibrio sp.
TTATCTTTATATTTCTTACTTACATTACTAACCTCTATATAATTCATTTTGAAAGCCTCCTTCTAAATGATATTAATTTAATTGTTATCATAAGCACTGCCACGACTATATTGACGACTATGGAAATTATATAATCATTCGGTGCTGTCTGTTGCAAAAGCATTCCATAACTGCTGATATTCCAATACTGTCTTGTATTCATTATTGAACAGCATACCGCTGTACCGCCGAAAACTGCAATCCAAACTGCAACCTTAACCTTATTGTCCAAATGTAAAATACAGAAAATGTAATTCATATTAAATACAAATAAGGCATATAGCAGCCAAAGCCTGAACAATGTACCAATTTCCCTCCGGAAAATAATAACATTAATTCCCATAAGGATACCGGAATACAACATACATATTCCCAGTATTTTTGCTGTCTGTTTTATAAGCCACACTCTTTTAGACTTGAACCGGTGATAGGAAAATATATATATTTTCCCTGTCTTCAGTTCCCAATAATTCTGAACCAGAATAAATATAATCAGCAGTCCGAGAATCCATTTCACGATTTCAAAAAAATCCATGCTCCCGGAGGGCTTTACTCCTGCGTTAAGTAATTTATATAAATTCATACACGGTCTCCCGTTGTTATTTTATAATCAACTCTTCGGATTAATAACAGTGACAATATGGTAGCAATGGCAATAATTCCGCAGAAATATATAACCGACCACCTTATTGTTAAACCTCCACTCAACTGATGAAGCACCAGAATACTGTTATCCATAGGTAAAAATTTAGAATACTCCCATCCTGAAACGGCATATCCGGCAAAATATAAGATTGACGTAATCGCACATCCAAGCACCCTGCCGTTAATAAGATTAAATACATACAGCAGCATTCCCACCATGCAATCCAGTAAAATTGCAAGTCCTGCCGATATAAGTGCCGTTTTCATCGGTGTAAATGCACTTTGGATTTCCTTATTTGAAAAAGTGAGGTCAAATCCCCTTTGGACGGCATCTCCTTCCATCACCCCTCTGAACGTGTCACTCCATATATTGCCCGGAAAGGAACATGCTACAGAGGTCAGCATTGTAGTCCCTAATACAATGGCATTGAGAATCACAGAAGCAATAACTATATATATTATTTTGCCTATGCACCATCTGTACCTTCCGATTCTGCTTACCACATACAGAGAATTATTATCCATAAAGGGCGCATCCATAAACATAAGCAATGTCAGAATAAACATTATAATCCCAAACCAGCTATTATTAATAACTGTTATATAGGTTTCAAAGCAATTCATTATTCCGCCAATTGATCCGGCATAATCAACGTATTCCATGGACCTGTACACAGTCATCGCAACACACATAAGCAGCACTACTATTATACGGATTGAACCCTTCCAGCTTTTTAAATGCCACAAGGAAACTTTTAAACAACTAAGCATTTTTCAACCTCCTGTTCCCCACAAACAGATACACAATTAAAGATACCACCAGTAAAATTCCCTGATATGCAAGAACAAATCCCTGACTGTCCTGAATGTCCACCAACAGCATATTAACAGGGCTGAACTTATATGCTCCAAATAAATTGCATATTATATTTGCAATACAGAAAATCACTACCGGAAAACCCAGCGCGGCATACCTGTTAGGTATCATTACGGCAAACATCATTCCGATTGACGCCCACACAATTCCAAAAATAAATCCATACAGACATACATGAGCCATCACCGCTTTTCCTTCCCACATGGAAGCAAATCCTGAATATATTACGGAATAATCAACCCTTGAATAATCCGCCGGTGCATCGCAAAATATCAATGCCATAACAGAAAACACCAATAAGGGCAGCATACACGCAACTCCTCCGGCAATCACCGTTGCTATGTATCTTTGAATGAGGAACTTTTTCTTACTTACCCTAGTTATAATAAATCGGGAATAACCGTATTTATAATCATCGCAAAACTGCATTACACCCGGCAAAACAACCACAATGGGTGTAAATACAAGAAACCCTCCGGATGTAAGTGCCTTCATAAGAAGGGCAAGATAATCATATTTAATTAACAGTCCTAATTTAAAATACGACGTAATTTCAGGATAAAATCCCACACATAACATTACAAGCCCCACTACCAGAGACAATATCATTCCCAATGATATAATTTGTCGTTTTAAATCTTTTAAAATCATACACTATCCCTCTTCCAACTGTTGCGGTAAATTCTTATTATCTTATATATGACATGCTGTAAATCTCTCCACTTGTTGCATCCACAAAAACATCCGGATAATCGTTGCCCAAAGAAGGCTCCAGTATTGCGTCAAATCTCCAACATGGTATGGCTAACAGAAGAGATTTATCATCCACCTTTTTTTCCTTTAGAACATATTGTAAGCTGATATCACTAAATACCGCTCCTTCGTAGTAATCACACCCTTCTACATAGTCCTTAAAGCATTCCAATGCCTCCTCGTATGTAAGGCAGTGACTGTTACCTGACAGCCTTTCGTAGTCATATTCTATGATTGATACATCTTCTACACCTCTTGAGCTGAACGCTACAAGCATTTCACAGTTCCTATATTGTTCATAATCAAAGCACACAGGCACTCCCTGTAAAAATTGTTTATAAATTACATATATTCTGTCTCTAAAGATCATTTCCGGAACTGCTTCTTCATATAAAAAACCGCTGAATTCGAATCCCTCTACTCCTATCCTGGATATAATCTCATCCGCTTTCTCCTTTGCTTCTTCATTAGTCATGTTAACCGCTATTTCATCATCACTCACTATAGGATCCGGATGTAAGTCAAAATAAACAACCGACTTCCAACCTATTACTTCCCCTTCTATGGCCCTGGTATTATTAATTGTTGCCACATAACCATTTTCGCC
>JBJEND010000081.1:0-14578 GCA_051880015.1 Butyrivibrio sp.
CAAAAAAAGTGACAAAAAAGCGCGTTAAGAAAAACGTTGAACGCGGACAGGCACACATCCAGTCATCATTCAACAATACAATCGTTACCATTACTGATACAGAAGGTAACGCTTTGTCATGGGCTAGTGCCGGTGGTCTTGGATTTAGAGGTTCAAAGAAATCTACTCCTTATGCAGCTCAGATGGCAGCGGAAACTGCAACAAAGGCAGCTTTAGTACACGGATTAAAATCAGTAGACGTTATGGTAAAAGGACCTGGTTCAGGTCGTGAGGCAGCTATTCGTGCCCTTCAGGCATGTGGCCTTGAAGTTACCAGCATCAAGGACGTAACTCCGGTACCACACAACGGATGTCGTCCACCAAAGCGCAGAAGAGTCTAATAGGAGGTGTAATAAAGAATGGCAGTTAATAGAGTTCCTGTTCTTAAGAGATGCAGATCACTTGGACTTGATCCAGTTTATTTAGGAATAGATAAGAAATCAAACAGAAAATTAGAAAGAGCCAATAAGAAAGTAAGTGAGTACGGACTTCAGCTTCGCGAGAAACAGAAAGCAAAATTCATTTACGGTGTTCTTGAAAAACCTTTCAGAAATTATTTTAAGAAAGCAGACAGAATGAGCGGAATGACAGGCGATAACCTTATGGCTATGCTTGAGCTCAGACTTGACAATGTTGTTTACAGATTAGGATATGCCAGAACAAGAAGAGAAGCAAGACAGATTGTGGATCATAAGCATATTCTCGTAAACGGTAAGTGCGTAAACATCCCATCTTACCTTGTAAGTGCCGGAGATGTTATCGAAATCAGAGAAAAAGCCAGAACAAAGGCTGCTCAGAGATATAAAGATATCCTTGAAGTTACCGGTGCAAGACTTGTTCCGGAGTGGCTTGAGGCAGATCATGATAATTTTAAGGGAAGCGTAAAGCAGGTTCCTGCAAGAGAAATGATCGACGTTCCTGTTAACGAGATGCTTATTGTCGAGTTATATTCTAAATAATAGATGACACCCTCGATGCAAATAAACCCATAGAAGGAGGGGCTTGTAGTGTTCGAATTTGAAAAACCAAAAATTGAAATCGAAGAGATATCTGAAGATAAGAGATATGGAAGATTTGTTGTAGAACCTCTGGAAAGAGGCTACGGCACAACACTTGGTAATTCCCTTAGAAGAATTATGCTTTCATCACTTCCGGGCTCTGCAGTTAGTCAGGTTAAGATTGAAGGCGTGTTGCACGAATTTAGTCCTATTCCGGGAGTTAAAGAAGATGTCAGTGACATCATTATGAATATCAAAAAGCTTGCGATTAAGAACAACAGCGATTCCGGCGAACCGAAGATTGCATATATTGAATGTGACGGACGTGAGGGTGCTGTAACAGCTGCTGATATTCAGGTGGATTCAGATATCGAGATTTTAAATCCTGATTTGGTAATTGCTACATTAAACGGTGGTGTTGACTGTAAATTATTTATGGAACTTACAATCACCGGAGGCAGAGGTTATGTCAGTGCTGATAAGAATAAGCGTGATGATACTCCTATCGGCGTATTGTCAGTTGATTCTATCTACACACCGGTTGAACGCGTAAATATGACGGTTCAGAATACCCGTGTCGGTCAGGTAACTGATTATGACAAACTTACATTAGAAGTTTACACAAACGGTACCATTACTCCTGATGACGCCGTAAGTCTTGCAGCCAAGGTATTAAGTGAGCATTTAAGCTTGTTTATCAACCTTTCAGAACGCGGACAGAATGTAGAAGTTATGAGCGTTAAGGAAGATACCGAGAAGGAAAAAGCACTCGTTATGAGTATTGATGAATTAGAACTTTCAGTTCGTTCATACAACTGCTTAAAGAGAGCAGGTATCAATACTGTTGAGGAATTATGTAACAGAACATCAGAAGATATGATGAAGGTAAGAAATCTGGGACGTAAGTCTCTTGAAGAAGTTCTTGCCAAATTAAAGGAACTTGGATTATCACTTAATTCAGGTGACGAGTAATATAAAGGAGGAAGCAACAAATGGCAGGTTATAGAAAGCTTGGAAGAACAGCAGATCAGAGAAAAGCTTTAATAAGAAACCAGGTAACAGCATTGCTTTACAATGGCAAAATTGTTACAACTGAAGCCAAGGCTAAGGAAATCCGCAAAGTTGCTGATGGATTAATTGCATTAGCAGTTAAGGAAAAAGATAACTTTGAAACAGTTACAGTTACTGCAAGAGTGGCTCGCAAAGATAAAGACGGCAAGAGAGTTAAAGAAGTTGTTGACGGCAAGAAGAAGACAGTATATGACTCTGTTGAGAAGACAATCAAGAAAGATATGCCTTCAAGAGTTCATGCCAGAAGACAGATGATGAAAACTCTTTATTCTGTAACAGAGGTTCCGGCTGAAGCAGCAGGAAGAAAGAGAAATACCAAAGTAGTTAGTGTGGCAGATAAGTTATTTGACGAAATCGCACCTAAATATGCAGACCGTAACGGCGGCTACACAAGAATCGTTAAAATTGGTCAGCGTAAGGGTGACGCTGCTATGGAAGTACTTCTTGAGTTAGTTTAATCAATGAGTAACCCCAAAATGGACGAATGTGGAATACCGCATTTGTCCATTTTTTAATTAGGAGTCATTATGGGAATTGTAGAGACAAAAGACCTTGTATTTGAATATATACGCCGGGATGAAGATGGCAACGTGGAATCAGTGAATAAAGCTGTTGATCAGGTAAATATTGATGTGAAACAGGGTGATTTTGTGGCTGTTCTGGGTCATAACGGCTCCGGAAAATCCACCCTTGCCAGACATATTAATGCTCTTTTGCTGCCCACGGAAGGTATTGTTACTGTATCTAATATGAACACATCGGATGCAGATAAAACGTGGGATATAAGACAGCAGGCAGGAATGGTATTTCAGAATCCCGATAACCAGATAATCGGAGCCGTTGTTGAAGAGGATGTAGGCTTCGGACCTGAAAATTTAGGCGTTCCCACAGAAGATATATGGAAAAGAGTTGAAAAAGCATTAAAGGATGTGGGAATGACTGCTTACAGGGAATTTTCTCCCAATAAATTATCCGGCGGACAAAAACAGCGTGTAGCTATAGCCGGTATACTTGCAATGAAGCCGAAGTGCATCATTATGGATGAGCCTACGGCCATGCTGGACCCTAACGGACGTAAGGAAGTTATTAATACCGTTATGGAACTTAATAAGAAAGAAAATGTCACTGTCATACTTATTACACATTACATGGATGAAGCTGTTAAGGCTGATAAAATATATGTAATGGACAAAGGCAGGGTTGTGATGGAGGGAACCCCAAGAGAGGTGTTTTATGATGTGGATAAAATTAAAGCACTTAAGCTTGATGTTCCCCAGGCAACAGAACTGGCATATGAACTGATAAAGAAAGGTATCCCCCTTCCCAAGGGAATACTTACAGCCGATGAGCTTGTGGAGGAGTTATGTCGATTATATTAGATAAAGTTAATTATATATATGGCGAAGGCTCCGGCTATGTTAAACATGCTCTTAAGGACATAAATCTGGTGGTTAATCAAAATGAATTTATAGGGCTTATAGGACATACCGGTTCCGGTAAATCCACCCTCACCCAGATTATGAACGGCCTTATAAAACCTTCCGGCGGCAATATATATTTTGACGGACAGGATATTAATGAAAAAGGTTTTGATAAAAGAAATCTGAGATTCAGGGTGGGACTTGTTTTTCAGTATCCGGAGCATCAGTTGTTTGAAGAAACAGTTTTTAAGGATGTATGTTTTGGACCAAAGAATATGGGAATGTCCCAGAAAGATGCGGAGCTTCGTGCTTTTGAAGCTTTGGAGATGGTAGGCGTTGAGCCTGAAAATTTTTATCATTCTCCCTTTGAACTGTCCGGAGGACAAAAAAGACGTGTTGCCATTGCAGGAGTGCTGGCAATGCGCCCGGACTACCTTATACTGGATGAGCCTACGGCAGGTCTTGACCCGGAAGGCAGGGACAGTATCCTGGACATGTTGAAGACTATGCACAAAGAATTGGGCACAACGGTTATTCTGGTGTCTCACAGTATGGAGGATGTGGCAAAATACGTGGACAGAATCCTTGTAATGAATCAGGGTGAACTGATATATGATGATGTTACCAAAAAGATATTCAGTCATTACAGGGAGCTGGAGCAGGTAGGACTGGCTGCACCTGAAATAACCTATATAATGAATGCGCTCCGGGACAGGGGATTTGAAGTTGATGTTACTGCTACTACAGTTTCTGAAGGCTGTAAAAGCATTTTGAATGCTGTCAGAAAGAAAGGTTTAATATGTTAAAGGATATTACATTAGGACAATATTATCCGGCAACGTCAGTTATACACAGACTGGACCCGAGAGTTAAGCTGTTTGGTACGGTTCTCTATATTATCAGTCTCTTTATAGCTAAAAATCCGGTGGTATATCTGCTTGCGGCAGTATTTCTGTTCATATGTATAGCAATTTCCAAGGTCCCGGTTAAATTCATTTTAAGAGGCTTAAAATCAATATTGCTAATAATGGCAATAAGTCTTTTGTTTAATCTGTTTTTGACAGAGGGACGGGTTCTGGTGCAGTTCTGGAAATTTAAGATAACATATGAAGGTATTGCCCAGGCGGTATATATGGGAGTGCGTCTGATATTACTTATTATGGGATCATCCCTTATGACTCTTACAACAACACCTAATAACCTTACGGACGGCATAGAAAAGGGACTGAGATTTTTAAAAATTATTAAGGTTCCTGTACATGAAATAGCCATGATGATGTCCATCGCCCTGAGATTTATTCCCATATTAATGGAAGAAACGGATAAAATTATGAAAGCCCAGTCTGCCAGGGGAGCTGATTTTGAAACAGGAAATTTCATTAAAAAGGTTAAAGCTCTGGTGCCTATACTGATACCTCTTTTTGTATCCGCCATCAGGAGAGCCAATGAACTGGCTTCTGCCATGGAGGCCAGATGCTACAGAGGGGGAGAGGGAAGAAGCTGCATGAAGCCTTTAAAGTATTCCTCAAGGGATATAATCAGTTATCTGATACTTTTTGCTTATCTTGGTGCGATGATATCATGCCGAATTCTGTGGAATAATTTTATTAAATAGGAGACTTAGATGAGAGTATTGCTGAGAGTGGCTTATGACGGAACAAATTATTCCGGGTGGCAGGTTCAGCCTAATGCTGTTACAGTTGAGGGGGTCCTGCGGGACAGCCTGAAGAAACTTTTTAAAAAGGAAATAGATATAATCGGCGCCAGCAGGACGGATGCAGGTGTGCATGCCATGGGAAATATGGCGGTATTTGATGTGGATACCAGAATCCCGGCAGAAAAGATAGCATACGCATTGAATGCAGGACTGCCGGAGGACATACGGATTCAGGAATCTGTTCAGGTCAGGGATGATTTTCACCCAAGACATACGGACTGCATTAAAACATATGAATACAGTATATGGAACAGCCGGTTTGAAAATCCCAGAGAACGGTTATATTCTCATTTCTGTTACGGAGATATAGATATAGGGCTTATGAATGAGGCTGCAGCATATTTTACAGGGGAGCATGATTTTACTTCCTTTTGCTCGGCGGGCAGTCAGGTCGCAGATAAGGTGCGGCATATATATTCCCTTAATGTGGAGAAAACAGGGTGTTTAATAAAGATAAGAGTGACCGGAAACGGCTTTCTATATAATATGGTAAGAATCATTGCCGGAACACTTCTGAAAGTCGGCCAGAGGGTAATTCCACCCGGGGACATTCCGGGAATAATAGAGGGCAGGGACAGACAGCTTGCGGGCCCCACCGCACCGGCCAGGGGACTTACCCTTATGGAGATAAAATATGCAGAAAACATAGAAATTAACTAAAAAAGCTGTTGACACCCAAAAGTTAGTATTATATAATATTTAACTGTGGCGACATTTAGACTAAAGTGTTTCACCAATAGCCCCGGAGGAACATTTTGAATAAATAAATGCTGTTTTGGACATTTTCAGCATTGCACAATTTTTTGAAGGTTAAGAGAATTCAAGGAGGTAAACCAATGAAAACATTTATGGCTAGTCCATCTACAATTGAAAGAAAATGGTATGTAGTTGATGCTACAGGATATACATTAGGTCGTCTTGCTTCAGAAGTAGCTAAGGTTTTAAGAGGAAAGAATAAGCCTATCTACACTCCAAGCATGGATACAGGTGATTACGTTATCGTAATTAACGCTGAGAACATTAAAGTAACAGGAAAGAAGCTTGATCAGAAGATTTACTACAATCATTCAGGTTGGGTAGGCGGATTAAAAGAGACTACCTTAAGAGAAATGATGAACAAGCATCCTGAAAGAGTTATTGAACATGCAGTTAAGGGAATGCTTCCAAAGGGACCTTTAGGAAGAGAAATGTATACAAAACTTCACGTATATGTAGGACCTGAGCACAAGCACGAGGCTCAGAAGCCGGAAGTTTTAACATTTTAATTAGAAGGAGGATTTGACAATGGCAGCAAAGAAAGCAGCAAGTGCAAAGTTCTACGGAACAGGAAGAAGAAAAAGCAGTATTGCAAGAGTATATGTTATGCCCGGTAAAGGCAACATCACAATAAATAAAAGAGACATTGATAACTACTTCGGACTTGAGACCCTTAAAGTTATTGTTCGTCAGCCCCTTGTAGCTACAGAAACCGCTGATAAATATGATGTAGTTGTAAACGTTCACGGCGGTGGAACAACAGGACAGGCCGGCGCTATCCGTCACGGTATATCCAGAGCCCTTCTTAAGGCTGATGCGGATTTCCGCCCAACTCTTAAGGCAGCAGGATTCCTTACAAGAGATTCAAGAATGAAAGAGCGTAAGAAATACGGTCTCAAAGCAGCCCGTAGAGCACCACAGTTCTCAAAGAGATAATTATCATCAATCTATTTCCCCGGAAGCCAATGGCTTCCGGGTGTTTTTATCCGGTACCGTGTCAGGTACGTACTTTTTTCCATCTTTATCAATTTTGACCGTAGAGATTAATTGTATTTACGGTTAAATAAGACATTTATTTTGTTTAGTCCGTAGAAAAAAAGAGTATTGTACGGACAAATTCTTATTTTATTCAATTTTAACCGTAGAATTATTGAAAGAAATACGGTCAGAATTTATACTTCCTCGATTTTGACCGTATGAGCTGCCAATATGGTACGGTTATTTTGCCACTATTACAAAATCAGTCCGTTTAAGGCATGATTTTTTTACGGACAAAAACACAAAAATTGTAAAACATCCGTAATGAAACCGGATATGTTACGGTTATATATTTAGAAAGGAAGGAACATATGCAGGGATTAAGGGAAATACTAATACAAGAGCAGAAGAGACTGGAAAATATTCGGCGGAAAACCGAGGAACGGTTAAAAAATGTGCCGGAGGGTACGCTTCGAATATCAAAATCAAATAATCACATACAGTATTATCATTGTAAAGAATGCTGTACTCAAAAAAATGGTATATATTTACATAAATCCCAGGAGGAATTGGTCCGCAGTCTTGCCCAGAAAAACTATGATGAAAAAGTTATGCGTCTGGTCAAAAAAAGATTGCGACAAATTAAGAATTTAACAAAGGAATATCAGGATGATGAGATTGAAATGATTTATCAAAAGGAACATATTGTACGCCAGAGTCTGATAGTGCCGGTGGAGCTTAGCTGGGAGAAAATGCTGGAACAATGGATAGCAGAGGAATATGAGGGAAAAGATTTTAAAGAAGGGGACCTGCTTATATATTCAGAAAAGGGTGAACGTGTGCGCTCCAAATCTGAAAAAATTCTTGCAGATTATTTCTATCGCAAAGGCATCCCATACAAATATGAAAAGCCGCTCTATTTGAAGGGTTATGGCATAGTTTATCCTGACTTTACATTTTTGTCAAAGAAAACAGGGAAGGAAATCTATTGGGAACATGAGGGTCGTATGGATGATCCTGTATATGCAAAATCAGCTGTAAAAAAGATACAGACTTATGAGAATAATGGTATATATGTAGGAGACAGTCTGATACTTACTTTTGAAACTGAAACGGCGATTTTAAATACAGCAAATATAGAGAAAAATGTAAAAAGATATTTAATATAGTACCCCTTCCGGATATGGAAACAAATGGTATAACCGATAAAAAAGGAGGTATGACTTATACGTTTACAACCAAATAATTTTAGGCTTGAACCAACAACAGTCTGGTCGTTTCCGGACAGAGGCAGTTGGGCAACGCATTCAGGAAAGTATCGAGGAAATTGGTCACCATATGTACCAAGAAATCTGATACTTCGTTATTCTAATTCCGGTGATTGGGTCTTAGATCAATTTATGGGCAGCGGAACAACCTTGGTGGAGGCAAAGCTACTTAATCGTCATGCGGTAGGTGTTGATATCAATCCGCAATCTGTTTCAATCTCTGAAACGAATTTACAATTCCAATGTGAAACAAATTCAAAAATCTTTACACGAAATGGAAATGCTACAGATTTGCATTTTATTAAAGATAGTCATATTGACTTTATCTGTACGCATCCGCCATATGCCAATATCATCAAATACAGCAAAGGGATAGAAGGCGATATTTCATTGCTTGGTGTGGAAGAGTATTTGACCGAAATGAAGAAGGTGGCAGAAGAATCTTTTCGAGTCCTAAAAAAAGGGAAAATGTGTTCGGTAATGATTGGAGATGTAAGAAAATGCGGAAAGGTTATTCCGTTAGGTTTTCAAATGATGGAATGCTTCTTGCAGGCAGGTTTTGTGAACAAGGAGATTATTATTAAAGAACAGCATAATTGCCGCTCTACTGATTATTGGGAGAAACAAAATAATAATTTTCTTTTGCTTGCGCATGAGTATATTTTTGTATTGCAAAAGTAATATCAAGAAGAATAAATCAACAAAAATTTTCATTGTGGTTTAACGGTTTTCATTTTATAATATAAGTGTGCTGATTAGTTTGCATATTTATGATGGAAATGATAAAGAGGAATCAGAATGAGTAATTTGTGTGTCGCTCCATTTGTGAAATGGGCTGGCGGTAAACGTCAGTTGATTCCACAAATAAAGGAGAGAATGCCTGAAAAGTATAATAATTATTATGAGCCATTTGTGGGTGGCGGTGCAGTCACATTTGAATTGCTACCTACAAATGCTCTGATAAATGATATTAACAAAGCACTAATAAATGCATATAAGAAGATATGTGATGAGCCGGAAGCATTTCTGAAGGCTGTGAGCAAGCTTGATACGGAAATGTGGGAAGATGGCAAGGAATATTATTATTCTCTCAGAGAGCATTATAATGACAAACTGATGAAGGCAGAGTATGATGTGGAATTGGCTGCATTGTTTGTGTTTATAAACAAGCATTGTTTTAATGGCTTATACCGGGTAAATGGCAAAGGATTATTTAACGTTCCGTATAACAATAGCCGTAGGGCTTCGGTTGATGAAGAAGCTATTATGGCTACTTCAAAGTATTTACAAGGAGTAACTATTATAGATGGTGATTTTGAAGAAGCTTGCAAGAATGCAAAGAAGGGCGATTTTGTATTTTTAGATAGTCCATACGCCCCATTGAATCCTACCTCTTTTGAGTCATACACAAAAGAAGGATTTGATATAGAAAGCCATAAACGACTAGCAAATCTTTTCAATGAATTAACCGCCAGAGGTTGCTATTGTATGCTCACAAATCATAATACAGACTTGATAAAAGAGTTATATGGTAACAAGGGCTATAAAATAGATGTTGTAAGTGTAAAGCGTATGATTAATTCAGATGCATCTAACAGAGTTGGTGAAGAAGTGATTATATGCAATTATTAAAGGAGTCGAGATGATGGAGAACTTATTTACAAAGAAAGTGCCATTATATTTCGAGACTGAAGAATCACAGTTAATTTTAGGTGATTCCTTTAAAATTCTAACAAAAATGGAACCGGAATCTGTTGATATGATATTTGCAGATCCACCTTATTTTTTAAGTAATGATGGCATTACCTGTCAGGGTGGAAAGATGGTTTCAGTAAATAAAGGCTCATGGGATAAGCTTTCTGAAAGTGGAACCGGCGTCGAAGAAAAACACAAGTTTAACAGAAAGTGGATTAAGTTATGTAAGAAAGTATTAAAGCCGAATGGCACAATTTGGATATCAGGAACATTGCACAATATTTATTCGATTGGTATGGCATTGGAGCAGGAAGGCTTCAAGATAATCAATAACATAACATGGCAGAAAACAAATCCACCACCAAACTTATCATGTCGATGCTTCACACATTCTACGGAAACCATTTTATGGGCAAAGAAGAATGATAAGAAGTCTCGGCATTTTTTTAATTATCAGAAAATGAAAGAAATGAACGGTGGAAAGCAGATGAAGGATGTGTGGTCAGGAGCATTGACGAAACCTTCGGAGAAAACAGAAGGTAAGCACCCTACGCAGAAACCGGAATATTTGCTTGAAAAAATCGTACTGGCATCGACGGAGGAAGGACAAGTTATCTTGGATCCTTTTTGTGGATCAGGAACTACCGGAGTAGAGGCGGTACGATTTGGACGAAAATTTATCGGAATAGATGTAAGTGAAGAATACTTGGAGATATCCAAGAGGAGATTGGAGAAGGTAACAAATGACAAATAGAAATTTTGATGAATGGCTGAGTAAGTTCAGACCAAGTATATCAAGTTATGATTACTATATCGACTTTGAAAAGGTCATAAGAAATGTTGATGAAATCAAGGTGGAATTAAACATCTTAAATTCCTTGATTGGTTCTAAAAATATTGAAGAAGAATTTGAGAAGATAGTGACAAAGTATCCGGAAACATTGCAATGTGTTCCACTACTTCTTGCGGTGAGAGGTCATGAAATATATGCCCAGGATGAAGAAGGTGCGTTCTTATATAATTTCAAGCAGATGAATTATAGTGTGGAGCAGTATAAGGTATTCATGCGTAAGACCGGATTGTTTGATATGATTGCAAATCACTTAGTAAATAATCTTGTGGATTATGCGTTGGGCATCGAAACCGGATTGGATTCTAATGGTCGTAAGAATCGTGGCGGGCACCAGATGGAAGATTTGGTTGAAAAGTACATTGTGGCAGCAGGATTTAAGAAGAATGTGAATTATTTCAAAGAAATGTATTTGAAGGACATTGAAGCTAAATGGAATATTGATTTATCCGCACTTTCAAATCAGGGCAAAGCTGCAAAGCGATTTGATTTTGTAATCAAGACGGATAAGATGATTTATGGTATTGAAACAAACTTCTATGGTGGCGGTGGTTCTAAGCTTAACGAAACTGCACGAAGTTATAAGATGCTTTCGCAGGAGGCTGATACTATAGATGGATTTACATTTGTGTGGTTTACTGACGGAATAGGTTGGAAGAGTGCTAGAGGTAATCTAAGAGAGACATTCGAGGTTATGGAACATATTTACAGCATTGATGATATGGAGAACGGGATTATGATGGAAATTTTCGTTGGTTAAGAATTAGTATATTGTTTTACAATATATATTCATAGTCAAACGATAGAATTATAAAATTGCTAGTTGTTTTATTTTTGAAGGCAAGTTTACCAGTATCACTGGTGCAAAGTTATTCATAATTACGCAAGAGAATTGAAATAAAGTGGTTGGTTATTTCTCGAGGATAAATTTTCATGTAAAATAATCCTATATATAGAGAGATATTATATGTAAATGATAGAAAAGTATTCAGAATACGAGGAGTAAAGAAATGGGTAAAAAATCGCAAAATTTTAGTGTTTCATTGCAAGTGCCAATAGTGTTAATTACCGAAGCGATGCAATTATTGTGGAAAAATTTAATGAAAGTGTTAGTAAGTATAAACAATTTGTAGACATAAATGCACCGGGAGATGAAGAACCCGCTTCAGATAAATCGAGGGATGGATGCTGACGATGAATATCTCGAAAAGTAATGAAGGAGAGCAAGAAGAAACCATGATAGAAAGAGCATTAAAGAATATTAAATTATAAGTATATATTGAGTGAGGGGGAGCCATTAATTAAATGGTGTAAAATGTTCTTTCGTAACACACTTGTAGCACACAAATAGCCTACAAAGCCTTATTTTATGGGGTTTTAAGTTCACAAAGAGATAATTATCATCAATCTATTTCCCCGGAAGCCAATGGCTTCCGGGCCTTTTTATCCGGTACCGTGTCAGGTACGTACTTTTTCCATTTTATTTCAATTTTGACCGTAGAGTTTTAACTGTATTTACGGTTAAATAAGACAATTATTTTGTTTAGTCCGTAGAAAAAAAGAGTATTGTACGGACAAATTCTTATTTTATTCAATTTTAACCGTAGAATTATTGAAAGAAATACGGTCGGAACTTATACTTCCTCGATTTTGACCGTATGAGCTGCCAATATTGTACGGTTATTTTGCCACTATTACAAAATCAGTCCGTTTAAGGCATGATTTTTTACGGATAAAAAACACAAAACTTGTAAAACATCCGTAATGAACCGGATATGTTACGGTTATATATTTGGAAAGAAAGAAACTTGAATAAACAAGTTGATTGAAAACACCACGCTAGTTTGATAGAATATATCAAGAGTGAAATATATACAAGAGAAAAATGGAGGTACCTGAAATGAATGATGTGGGAACCATCATGATTATTTCAAACAAAGAGGAAGTTGTGCTGAACATCAGCCAGATTCTTTATGTTCAAATGGGAGGAAATTATGCCTATATACACATTTCCAAAGAACTGGTCTATCAGACAAGAATCACCCTCACCGAACTTGAGAAGGCCCTTGGTGACAATTTTATTATGGTGAAACGTGGATGCCTTGTGTCGGCCATGGCAATCCACAATGTCACGGATAAGATTAATCTGTGCAATGGCGAATCGCTGGATTATGTGGTGCGCAATAAAAAAGAGATTCTCGCTAAGCTTCGGGCAAAACAGCAGGAAATGATCCGCAGCTTCAGCGAGGAGGGAATTCCCACCACAGAGGATCAGTATCACGAGCATTACAGCCTGTTTGATACCATTCCTTTTGCATTTGCGGATATTGAGATGGTGTTCGACAGCGAGTGCCACGCCATCGACTGGGTATTTCGGTACGGGAACCCCGCATTGGCGCAACTGGAAAAACTGCCGTTAGAGAAACTTATTGGGAACTCATTTGGAAGCCTGTTTCCCAATATGGATTCCAAGTGGCTGCGAAGCTATGAACGCGCCACGCTGTACGGAGAAACACTGAAAATCATTGACTACAGCCCGGAAATTAACACATATCTGGAGGTGATTTGTTTCCCTACCTTCCAGGGGCATTGCGGCTGTATTCTGTTTGATATTTCGCAGATAAAGTCTTTTCGAAAGACCACCGATACGGAAAAAGCGCTGGCAATCTATTTTGGCAAGCTGGTAAATGGAAATCCATGAGTAAAATAACCCGGGAAGGTGAAATATGAAAATACTTTTTGAATTCGATTTTAAAAATTACAAAACAAACGGCACAGTGGGGAAAAGGCCGTCTGTCAGGGGAGTGATAATACGGGATGAGAAAATTGCTCTGGTACACAGCGAAAAATATGACTATTACAAAATCCCCGGCGGCGGAATAGAAGGAGACGAGACACAGGCAGAGACACTTATAAGAGAGGTCAGGGAAGAAGTCGGCCTTGAAGTAATTCCGGAAACCATTAAAGAGTATGGTTATGTTTTAAGAAAAGAAAAGGGTAAGATTGAGGATTTATTCATTCAGGAAAATTTCTATTATTTTTGTGATGTGAAAGACAAGGCTGTATCACAACATTTGGATAAAAAAGAAGAAGATGAGCAGTTCGTTCTGAAATGGGTACAGCCGGAAATTGCCATTGAAGCAAACAGAATTCATAATCATGGAGATAAAAATTCCGATATAGCAGTACACATGATGGAGCGGGAAGCACTGGTATTGGAAAAGCTTATGGAGGAAGGTTACTTTAAAATCATTACATCAGGAACGCAGGAAGTTATACATGGATAAAATAAAGGCATTTATACTCAAAAATAAACTTAAAATATTTATTGTGGCAGGGGCTGTTGCGGCAGCAGCCATTATTGCTGTTGTTGCGGCTAATATCAGCAGCAGTAACAAAAAATCTGAAGAACCCACTGCCCCCTCTGAAACAGAGACACAGACACAGACCGAAGCCAAGACAACGGAACCGGAGACAGAGTCAGAGACAGAACCGACAGAGACGGAACCGGAACTTCCTTACATTAATCCCCTTACCGGAGAAAAGACGGCAACGGATTATTCCAACATCCGCCCGGTGGCGGTAATGCTTAATACAATCAAAGAGTCCCTCCCACAAAGCGGAAATTCCAAAGCGGACATCCTTATTGAGATGGCAGAAGAAGGTGGAATTACAAGAATCATAGGAATTTATCAGGATATTACCGGCGTGGGTAATATTGGAACCGTACGCTCTACAAGAGAGTATTTTCTGGCGTGGGCGCGCAGCTTTGACGCAATAACTGT
>JBJEND010000082.1:0-2884 GCA_051880015.1 Butyrivibrio sp.
GTCCTGATGTACGCCTATATCAACGAAAGCACCAAAGTCAATTACATTTCTGACAGTTCCGTTAAGAATCATGCCGGGTTTTAAATCCTCCATACTCATAACATCACTTCTCAAAATAGGTTTTGGCATCTCATCTCTGGGATCTCTTCCCGGTTTCTCCAGTTCTTTAACAATATCTCTTAAGGTCAATTCACCCACGTCAAGCTCTTTTGCCAGTTTGGCGTAATCCTTAATAAGCAGAGAAAGACCTTTAATACCTCCGCCGGTGATATCGTCAACGGAACAGTTGAGTTTGGTTAAAAGCGCCAGAGTTTTATCGTAGCTTTCCGGATGGACTCCGGTGGAATCAAGAGGATTGGCGCCACCGTTAATCCGCATAAAACCTGCACACTGCTCATAGGCCTTCGGACCCAGCTTAGGAACCTTTAATAAGTCTTTGCGGGTTATGAATTTTCCGTTGGCTTCTCTGTATGCCACAATGTTTTTGGCAAGCTGCTTATTAATTCCGGAAATATGTTCAAGAAGAGGTGCAGATGCAGTATTTAAATCAACACCGACTTTGTTTACACTGTCTTCAACCACTCCGTTTAAGGCCTCGCCCAGCTTCTTCTGATTCATATCATGCTGATACTGTCCCACGCCAATGGCTTTAGGGTCAATTTTAACAAGTTCAGAAAGAGGGTCCTGAAGTCTTCTTGCAATGGAGGCAGCACTCCTTTGTCCCACATCAAACTGAGGAAATTCTTCAGTTGCCAGTTCGCTGGCTGAATATACGGAAGCACCGGCTTCATTGACAATCACATACTGCACATTCTCCGGTATTTCGTGTAGAAGTTCTGCAATTACGGCCTCAGATTCCCTTGAAGCTGTTCCGTTGCCGCAGGAAATTAGAGAGATGTTGTATTTTTTAATTAATTTTTTAAGGACTGTTTTAGCTTCTTCTACTTTATTCTGAGGGGCGGTAGGGTATATAACAACTGTATCCAGCACCTTACCGGTGGCATCCACTACTGCCAGTTTACAGCCGGTACGAAAAGCAGGGTCCCACCCCAGAACGGTTTTACCTGCAATAGGAGGCTGCATCAGTAACTGCTCAAGATTTTTGCCAAATACGGTAATGGCTCCGTCCTCCGCTTCCTCCGTAAGCATATTTCTTATTTCCCTTTCAATGGAAGGGGCAATCAGTCTTGTATAGCTGTCAGCAATGGCTTCCTTGAGATAAGGAGTAGTGTTGGGATTATCTTTAACAATAATCTGTTTCTCCAGATACAATAAAATTCTGTCAACAGGAGCCTCTATTTTAACGGTGAGAATCTTCTCTTTCTCTCCGCGGTTAATGGCAAGGGTACGATAACCCGTCATCTTATTAAGGGGAGCGGAGAAATTATAATACATTTCATATACAGTCTGAGTATCCGGATCCTTTGCAGATGAAACTATACTGCCTTCTTTAAAGGTCATGTTGCGTATGTCCATTCTGTATCGCGCTTCGTCAGAAATTTCCTCTGCAATAATATCAAGAGCCCCTGCTATGGCAGTTTTGGTATCAGGAACTTCTTTTTCCGGATTAATATATGCCTTGGCTTCTTCTTCAATAGTGTTGGCAGTTAATGACAGGCGAATAATCGCTGCCAGGCCCTCCAGCCCCCGTTCTCTTGCAATTATCGCTCTTGTTCTTTTTTTCTGTTTGTAAGGACGGTACAGGTCTTCCACCACAACCATTGTTATTGCTTCTTCTATCTGTCTGGTAAGTTCGGGAGTGAGTTTGCCCTGCTCTTCGATGGAGGCGAGTACGGTTGCCTTTCTGTCTTCAAGATTACGCAGATATGTAAGGCGTTCTCCCAGCTTACGCAACTGTTCATCATTCAATGCACCGGTTGCTTCCTTACGGTATCTGGAGATAAATGGTATTGTATTACCTTCATCAATTAACTTAACGGCAGCGTCCACCTGCCATTTACTTACATTTAATTCTTCCGTTATTTTTAAATTAATGTCCAATGTAGTATATCCTTTCTGAAATAGTTACCCGGTTAATTATATATGAAACTGTGTTAAAAAATCAATAGATGAAAATAAGCCATTCCGTTAATTCAGAATGGCTTAAAATAAAACCCTGTATAGGCAGCTAATATCTGCACAAAATATCAATAGCATCGGAACGGATAATAGCATCGCAATGCTCTGAAAGATACCCGGCTGTTCCTGCATTGTACCGTTCTCTGGTGCCATATTCGGAACAGATATTGCAGGAGTGCAGAAACTCTGAATCTGAACCGGAGGAGGCAGTAAGGGTGAGGTAATAAATTCCTTTACCCGGGTCTTTGTAAAAAGAACTTTTGCCGTTAAAAATATTGCAAAGCTGCATTGCTGCTTTGGCAGCCAGATCCCAGGAGGCAAAAGAAAATATTCCTGTAACCGATTCACTTTCCCCGGAGGGAGAATCTTTCTTATCAGAGGTGATATCCGGAACCGTTTCGGCAATAGGGATAAAGGTCTCTGAAGGATTCTCTGTACCGGAATTATCAGGTAAGTCTTCGGATGTTCCCAAATCAAAGGGCTCAAAATATCCATCGGAGTCGGCAGCCTCGCCATCTTCGTAAGAGTCTTCCTCGTCTGAGGGGGCAAATCTGGAAAATCTTGTATCTAATTCTTCAGGGTCATCAACCTTGGTTATGATTAAAACAATGCAGTCCGGAGAAACCGGGATGGCTTCTATCATGAGAGGAACTTCCTCTGCTTCAAATCCGAACTGGTGGGACGCCTGTTCAATCATGTCATGAAAAAGTGTTTTAGCTTTTTCAGTTCCATAAGCAAGTTCACTAATTTTTATTTCTCTTGAAAGCAGGTCTGAGCGGTTAAGTGTGCAGCGAATCTGATTATC
>JBJEND010000083.1:0-2881 GCA_051880015.1 Butyrivibrio sp.
CCGCAAAAATAATTACAGGTATTGCAACTAATATTATAAGTATGAATTTTCTTCTATTAGACATTATAAGTCCCTCTTCACATATCTTTAATAAATTCCCATGGTTTCAATAAGATTTCTAAGCCAGTAATTTTTATAAAACTCCGGTGTAAGGTGAAGCCCGTCGTTACCAAACACTTCCTGATGTTCAGTCATGTACTGATTATCACTTAAGTAATCAATTCCCAGTTCGGTACACATCCCAAACAATGCCCTGTCGAACTGAGTTATATATGAGTATCTTTGCTGATTAAAATATATACCGGTAGAAACAGGGAACACTCCGCTTATAATGATTCTCACATTCGGCAGTGCGTTCTGAAGTCTGATAAGAATATTTTTATATCTTTCAATCTGCTGGTCCCTGACCTCATCTGAAACAGGCATCGTATTTATGCCATAATGTACCACGAGAAATTCCTTATCCCGGCACATGGCAATAATGTTATCAACATTTGCATCAAAATAATCAAAGCTCTCCCCTACTTTGGCCACTACCTGATCCTGGGGCAGTATCTCATAGGAAGTAAGTGCCTTTATCTGAGAATCCCCCGTAAATGCCACTTTATTAAGAACCTGGGCATAGTCAGCAGTGCCGTTGTCCAGAGATTCAATTACGGCAGCAGTCTTGTTTTTATCTACACTGACGGTAACATATGACGGCGGAAACTCCAGCATATTCACATCAACAGCCTCTACGGTTACTATAGCAGAAAGCTTTCCGTAATAAAACACAATGGAATTACTTCCCTGTTCAAGCCTGAAATCCTCTTTCTGTATATTGCTGGTATAGGCCTTAATTTCTTCAGAAGTGCCGTCCTTATAATGAACAGTAACAACAAAATCATCCGGATTGGCCCATCCCCCGGCATATAATGTTCCTCCTGTGTATTCTGCCGTCATTTTATCGGCACTTTCCCAATCTCTCACTGTAATGCCCTCGTATATATTACTTCCTTCGTAGGGTTTTATTCCACTTGCATAGGATATGTTGGACAGCAGGTCACTGAATAAAAACACGCCTATGGCCACAAGACCTACAATCAGAACTATACCCAGCCCTGTTACTATGGCTATTTTGGATGCCAGGCTTTCCTTTGGCTTCTTTTTGTTATTTGATGACATAATATAACTCCTTTCAGGTTATATTTTCTCAGATAATTCTTGTCTTTTTTACAAGCTGACACAGTTCTGCATTATTTCTGGTTTTGGAGAACATATCAATTATTCTCTCTACCGCATCATCCGAACGCATGCCGTTTAAGGCCTTTCTCATTATATCCACTGCCTCCTGCTCTTCCGCATTAAGAAGCAGGTCTTCTCTTCTGGTGCCTGATTTAACAATATCAATGGCAGGAAATATTCTGCGTTCTGAAAGCTTGCGGTCCAGAACCACCCCCATATTACCTGTTCCTTTAAATTCCTCGAAAACCACATCATCCATCTTACTTCCGGTATCCACAAGAGCCGTGGCAAGTATGGTAAGGGAGCCACCTTCCCTCATATTACGGGCTGCGCCGAAAAATTTCTTAGGCATATGAAGTGAAGCAGGGTCAAGACCTCCTGAAAGTGTACGTCCGCTTGGGGCAATAACTATATTGTACGCCCTGGTAAGCCTTGTAATACTGTCAAGAAGAATACATACATCCTTCTTGTGCTCTACAAGTCTCTTGGCCCTCTCAATAACCATTTCGGAAACTCTTTTGTGATGTTCCGGAAGCTCATCAAAGGTAGAGTAAATAACCTCCACATTCTTACCCTCTATGGATTCCTTAATATCCGTTACTTCCTCAGGTCTTTCATCTATTAAAAGTATAATAAGGTGCATGTCACTGTTATTGGTAGTAATGGATTTGGCAATCTGTTTAAGGAGGGTTGTCTTACCGGCCTTAGGCGGAGATACAATCATACCTCTCTGTCCCTTGCCGATAGGTGAAATCAAATCCAGTATACGCATAGCCATGCTGCTTTGCTTTGTTTCCAGATGTATTCTTTCATCAGGGAAAATAGGTGTAAGCTTCTCAAAGGGCTTTCTCTTAGGTATATCTGCCGGATTATATCCGTTTACCGATTTGAGATATAAAAGGGCGCTGAATTTCTCACCCTGATTTTTAATTCTCTTAATTCCTATTATGATGTCCCCCGTTTTCAGTCCGAAACGCTTAATCTGTGCCGGGGAAACATATACGTCATTCTCACCGGGAAGAAAATTGGCACATCTTATAAAGCCGTATCCTTCAGGCATTACCTCGAGAATTCCGTTGGCATCCGGTCCCTTATCTGCCATACCCGGGTCAAAATCCTGTCTGTAGGGGTCGTCGGATTGTACCTGTTCCCTGACAGACTGCTCCTTAACCGGAGCTTCAACGGTCTGCTGCTTTCCGGAATCTTCTGTGTTACCTTCATTCGCTGCCACGGCAAGAATTGCATCAATCAATTCCGCTTTCTTCATGGTGCTGATGTTTTTAACTCCCTTGTCCTTTGCAAGTTCTCTCAGTACAGTGAGTGAAAGTGTCTGCAGTTTTTCTTTCATATAATATATCTCCTTCTTATACGGGGTTTAATTTGGGATTATTAAGACCTTTAAGATAAAATTTATTATACATCATTTAAAAAAACTGTCAACTTGTACAGGCTGTTTGTTTTAATATTCTTTACTAAAAAATCAACTCGTGTTACAATAACAGATAATTACGTTTAATACCAAATACGAAAGGATGAATGAAATGACCAACAGTGAAAAAGCCTTAATGCTTCACGCAGAATGGAAGGGCAAATTAGAGACCACTTCCAAATTTTCCATTAACACAAGAGAAGACCTTGCTCTTGCTTATACTCCGGG
>JBJEND010000084.1:0-2839 GCA_051880015.1 Butyrivibrio sp.
GCCTTTTTTAATTCAAGAGAACGGCGCAGGCGGTCTTTCCTATAAAGTAAAAAAATGATGATATAAAAAATATCATCATTCGTAAATTTATTCAATCCAACCTGCAAAAGTGGTCGTTTTTTCTGCAACTTTGACATAATTATTTATTTTTTAGCATAATAATAACTTCAAATTCCCCTTCTTTTTGTCGAAACGTACACTTTCCGTTATATTTTTTCACAATTTCATTTACACTTTTTAATCCAAAACCATGAAGTTCCTTGTACTTTTTGGTGGATAAAATTTTATTTTTTTCAATCTTAACACTTTCACTTATTGAATTTCCAACAGCTATGCTCAAATAATCCTGTTGTTGTGTAATATTCAGGTTGATATATCTTTTTTCATAAGGAACTTTATCATTAGCTTCTATTGCATTATCCAGCAAATTTCCCAATAAAATACAAAAATCCATAATATCCGGGCATCCTTTTTCTGAAATATATGTTGAGTTAGAAAAATGAATATCTTTTTCCTGCATAATCTGCAGCTTTGACGTAATCAGCGCATCAACAGCTTCAATACCGGTAAATTTAATGGAATAGGATGACATAATCTCACTGCAGATAGCATCAATCATATCCGTTCCTGATTCGGTGTCATTTTTTAATACTTCTCTTAATGCAAATAGCTGATTTTTCAAATTGTGCATGGTTTTATTGGTAATCTGTTGTCTTCTGGACAGTTCTTTATAATATTCTGCCTTATATTCCAACTGTTGCTTTAACATCTGCTCCTGTTTTTGCTTTTCAATTATTTTGAGCTGATATTCATACAGATAAAAAACCAGAATATTACCGATTATCAGCAGTACAACCGTAATAATTGATATTCCCAGAAGGTTTTCCACACGAAATCTGAATGTAAATACTGACAAAACATATATAACCAGAAATGTGGCTACATGTAACGTAATTAACGGTAAATAAATATATCCTGCTACTTTCACTTCTGATTTTATACTGAAAGAGCCTATAATTTTAATTATTATAAACACAACCAGTTTTGAAATAAGTACCAACTGCATATAATACAGATTGTCACCGCTCAATTGTTCTACAGATACGTTTGAAAATGCTGACAAAATTAATCCTGTAGCCAGTTCTGACAGCACAAACAAAAGCACAAGTAAAACGGTAAACAAAAATCTTTTCCATGCCGTAAGCTTATATAAAAATGATAATCCTATTATCTGCAGGAATAAAATCAGTGTAATTATAATCTTATCCACGATAAATAAAGTAACTACGGACTGGATAATCACACATAACAATCCTGTCAAAAATTCTGCATACGATGGTACCTGTCTTTTACGGGAAACTGTATTAAAAAAACTTAAAGCAATCAAAATTTCCAACGTAATGCCAACAACATTAATTACATCAAAAAAAATACTCATATTAATCTCCCTGCCAGAAATAAATTAAATGCCTCCAGCAAGTCATCCCTATACCCCCTGCTGACCGGAATTTCTATGTTGTTTTCAAGAATTACGTTATTCTTATTAATTTCTTTAATTTTATCAAGATTAATAAGGTATCCCTGATGACACCTAACAAAGTTATATGGTTTGAGCTTCTTTTCTTCCTCCGGCAGTCTCCCTACACACTCATATCCCTTGGTGTCTGTATGTATATACAGATGCCTGTTATATCCTTCTATATAATATATATCCCCGCATTCAAGGACACAGTCGTTATCCCTCCATCTGACCCTGTAAAACCTATGGATATTTTTATAGGTTCTCATTGCTCTTTCAAAATCGTAATTAAAAGCCTTTTCATCTATGGGCTTTACCAAAAATTGGAATGCACCAAGTCTGAAAGTATCTGATACATAATTCAGATGACTGGTTATAAAGATAATAAGTGTTTTATTACCGGCTCTCCTCAATTTTTCAGCAACCTCTATTCCCGAAACAACAGGCATTTCTATATCCAGAAAAATAATATCATACTGTGGAATTTTATCTTTAGCCTCAAGAAATTCTTTTCCGGACAAATATGTATCCACATTAATCTCTTCCGTTTCCCTGTATGGAATCAATAACTGCAATATTCTGTTTGTACATTCCATATTATCGTCACAAATAGCAATATTCACTTTACTGCCCTCATTATTTTAATAGAAATTTGCAAAAATCATGGCTCCCACCACAGTTATAATACCTGAAACCACGATGGAAAGGCTGCTCATGGCACCCTCCACCTCTCCTAACTCCATTGCTTTGGCGGTTCCTATGGCATGGGATGCACTTCCCAGTCCTATGCCCTTTGCCACCGGTTCGGTAATTCTGAATAATTTCAATACGGGTTCGGCAATTACATTGCCCAGAATTCCCGTAATTACTATCACCGCCACTGTAATAGGCACATAGCCTCCCAGTTCTTCGGAAACGCCCATTCCTATTGCCGTGGTAATTGATTTGGGCAGGAGGGTTACATAGCCTTCATGGCCCATTCCAAACAAAACAGAAAGGAGCAAAACTGTTCCCAGACTTGACAGTACTCCCGCAGTCACTCCTGCAATAATGGCTTTCCAATTACTCTTTAACACACAAAGCTGTTCATATAAAGGTATGGCAAGGCTTACAGTTGCAGGGGTAAGGAAGTAACTAAGATATTTTGCACTCTGTTCGTATGTTTTATATTCTATACCGCACAGGCACAGTACCGCAACAGTAATAATAACGGCTATAAGCAGAGGATTAAAAATCGGAAGTTTAAATTTCTTTTTAAGAACTGTTCCTATCCAATATCCCAACAGGCTTATCACTACCCCAAAAAATACTGAATTTTGT
>JBJEND010000085.1:0-2828 GCA_051880015.1 Butyrivibrio sp.
AGCTCTCTAAAACTGCCGGATGCTCCACTGCCGTAGTAATAACATGTTTTCCTCTTCTCTGATTGGCAAGGGCACTTCCTATAATTGCCCAGTTATCAGACTCCGTTCCACCGGAAGTGAAAAAAATTTCTTTTTCCGTGGCTTTAAGAAGCCCGGCAAAAACCGTTACGGCTTCTTTAAGATATTTCTCCGCTTCCATGCCTTTTTTGTGCATGGATGAAGGATTACCGTAATCCTCAGTCATAATATTGTACATTAATTCTGCCACATCTTCGGTAACTTTTGTAGTGGCAGAGTTATCCAGATATGCTTCCATTAGCTTCTTCCTTATACCTCAAGATGATACATAAGCACGGACATAACTGCCAGTCCTGCCGTCTCAGTCCTGAGTATTCTCCTTCCCAATGATACCGGCTGTATTCCCTTTGAAAGGGCAAGGTCAATTTCGTCCTTGTCAAAACCGCCCTCGGGGCCGATAAAAAATCCGACTTTCATTCCCGGCTTTATCCCGGCAACAACTTTTTTAAAGCTGTCTATTCCCTCCGAAAGTTCATAGGGAACAAAAGCAACATCCATATTCCCTGCATAATCAAGTGCTTCTTTATAAGTCATGACCTGTGTAATATCGGGAATCATTCCTCTGCCACTTTGCTTGGCCGCACTTTCACTTATCATCCTGTAACGTTTAAGTTTGGTCTCTGCCTTTTTATCATCCAGCCTGACTACACAACGTTTCATTGCCACAGGAATAATTTCATATATTCCCAGTTCCACACATTTTTGGATAATGAGCTCCATCTTGTCTCCCTTAGGGAGTCCCTGGAACAGATATACCCTGGCAGGAAGTTCTCTGTCGGTTTCCAGAATTTCCAATATGTTAAGTACTGCTCTTCCATCTTCATATGAATTAATGGAACATAAATAGTCCTTATTATTGCCGCCGTTTACAATAACCTGTTCCCCCATCTTAAGTCTGAGGACATTTTTCATATGATTAACATCAGAGCCGTCAATAATAATTGTATTGTCACTTATATTTTCTGATTTTCCAAAAAAACGATTCAATTTGCAACCTTTCTCGCAGTAATGGAAACCCATTCGCCCTGATACGTAATTTCCGTTATTTCAAAATATCTGCTGCGTTCAAAAGCTTCCTTAACTGCCTGCTCCTTCATGTCAATAATACCGGATGTGATAATGACCGCTCCCGGCTTCATATGCAGATGAATCTCTTCCAGAAGAGGGATAATAATGTCAGCCAGTATGTTGGCAGTAACCACGTCATATTTTTCAAATCCCACATACTCCTGAATCTTCGGGTCATCGATAATATTGCCCTCTATTACCTCATACTGTTCCCCGGAAAGACCGTTTACTTCCATATTCTCATCCGTGGCAATAATTGCATTGGGATCCAGATCAGTACCCAGAACATATTTTGCCCCCAGTTTAAGTCCTATTACGGACAAAATACCGCTGCCGGTTCCCACATCCAGAAGCATGCAGCCGTCGGAAATATATTTTTCCATCTGTTTAATAACCAACTGGGTTGTTTCATGGGAGCCGGTTCCAAATGCAGTTCCGGGGTCAATATCCACTACCATTCTTCCCTTCATCCCCTCAGGGACCTCTTCCCATGTAGGCTTAATAACTATATCATTGACTGTGAAGGGTTTAAAATACTGTTTCCAGTTATTAATCCAGTCCTTGTCCTCAGTTTCATCAGAAACAACGGTGCCTGCCCCGGTATCCGTAAATGCCTTAAGTTCTTCCAGTCCGGCAGCAATCCCGGCTTTCAAATCTTCTTCATCTTTTATGCCTTCCGGAAAATGGATGCCATTTTCATCTGTTTCAAGGAAGAAGCTTACCCTGCCAACTCCTTCATCCGGAGGAAGTTCAGGAAGAATATCCACAAACATTGCCTTGGTATCCTTCTCCGTAAGCTGGATATTATCTTCTATCTGTACGCCGTCAATGCCCATCTCAGCTAACATATAGCTCACCAGATCTTCAGCCTCTGTTGTGGTTGTAATCGTATATTTTTTCCATTTCATAATATAAACAATACCTCATTATTTCAAAAATGCCAGATATCCTCTGAGTGTTTCGTAGATATCGATTTTACTTGTAACCTCATAGGGTGCGTGCATATTCTGTACGGCAACTCCGCAGTCCATTACATCCATACCATACTCTGCAAGAATATATGCTATGGTACCGCCACCGCCTATATCCACCTTACCAAGCTCTGCCATCTGGTATGCAACGCCGTCACGCTCCATTGCCTGACGTACCTTTGCAACAAATTCCGCATCCGCATCATTACTGCCGCTTTTACCCCTTGAGCCGGTAAATTTACAAAATACAATTCCCCTTCCTAAGAAGGAAGCGTTCTTTTTCTCAAAAACTGAAGCATAATTAGGGTCATATGCTGCATTAACATCCGAAGAAAGCATCTGAGAATTGGCAAGAGCATGTCTTAATGCAAGGTCTGAATAGCATCCCATGCAATTCATTAATTCTGCAACGGTATTTTCAAAAAATTTTGAAGTCATGCCGGTTGCTCCGACGCTTCCTATCTCTTCCTTATCCACAAGAAGACATGCAGTTGTTTTCTCAGGATTTTGTGTTTCAAGCATGGCAATAAGGGATGTGTAGGCACATACTCTGTCATCCTGTCCGTAACCCATAATCATACTATTGTCTATTCCCATATTTCTGGCAGGACCGGCAGGAACAGCCTCCAGTTCGGCAGACATGAAATCCTCTTCGTCAAAGCCGTATTTCTCCTTCAAAAGCTTAATAATATAGGACTTTGTTTTTTCTTC
>JBJEND010000086.1:0-2826 GCA_051880015.1 Butyrivibrio sp.
CTCTTCTTCGCGGATTAAAGTAATTATATTGGAAGAAAGACGACGCATACGTTCTGCATACTCTTCAAGTTTTCTGTTATCCTCTAAAAGTTCCTGCTGTCTGTGGTACAGTTCGGTAACATTGGCCGCTGTAACCTGGGTATATACATCCCCATTATCTAATGTGATATTTTCCGTGGAAAACTTCCATACATTCCCGTCACCGGATATGTAAAGATTCTCTTCGGGACGATTTGAAATGTCAATGTTTTGTAAAACATTCTGTAATTCGGCAAAGCTCTGGAAATCCTTCCCGGAAAAATCATACATTAATCGGTGCATCTGATAATTACACAATGTTACAAATCCATTGGAATTGAAGAAACATACTGCAGTTGGAAGATTATCAAAAGCCTCTTTTATGGAATTTCTTCTGATTTTGCCCATCAGACATCACCTCCCGCATACTGCATCAACGTAAGCTTCCATTCCCCGTCCTCATCCTGCACAGCCGTGGACATATCAGAAACCAGCTTTGACAAATCCGCAGTTGAATCTGTATTGACTGTAATCCTTAATTCGTCCCCCAACATATCTGCATGTACCGTAATACAGCTCATACAATCCAGAGAACGTTCCACTATTTCCTCATAAAAATCATACATAGCCATCATATGTACCCCAAGACAGGGTCCTGCAAGTTCCGAATAAAATCCGCAGGTTACGCCGTACATCTCCAGATTATCCATTGACTCTCCAAAGGTAAGGTCAAGCTCCTTTGCTTCCAGCATGGGTGTTTTGTCAGCCATAAAAACCAGATTGCTTCTTCTCTTAAGATAGGCACCAATAACCAGCATTTTCTTCAACAGCTTAATTCTGGCCTCCTCATCCTCTGCGAGTTCAACCTGGTTAATCAGTTCATCCATCATAATAATCTGTCTGGCCGTATCGCGTTGTATTATATTATATAACCTTTCCTGTTCGGCAATGTGTGCCTCTCTGGCTTTGAAGGCATTTTCCTCTTCCAGAATGGCATTACCGTCTTCAAGGTTCTCCTTGGCCTCCTTCAATTCATCCAATACCTGTATAAGAGCGGAAATATCCTCCTGCCACACTACATAACCTCCGCTTATGGGGGCTCCCGAAATACGTATTCCGTCCTCCAGAATAACAGGACCCCGGTCTGTCCGGCGAAGAGTATCTGTGTCAACAGGTATAGCTGTTTTGGAGTTCCTGAATACATTGTATTCCTTATCCGTAATTATCATACCTACCGCAGAAGCATTCAACAGTTCACGGTAATGGCTGTTGGACTGAATAAATCCCAAGCGTATGCACAATTCAAAGGCAACTATGTAAAACAGACAGGTAAGTGCCGTTACATCCCCAAAAATAAATCTTACCCACTTAATCTGCAGATAATACAATATGGAATACACAAATAAAAGAAGGACCGGAACGCAGGGAAGAATAATGGTTCTGCGTACCTCCGGCAGTCTGCATTTATTATACATTATAATGAAGGTAGCAAGGGCACAGACAAATATAAAACCTAGTATGGGCCAGTACATCACCGCATATCCGTATTCTGATCCGTCCCATACAAGGGCATCCCTGGGGAAATTAAACACAAGCTGATGTAAGTCATTGGTTATTACAAAAAGGAACAGAACTGTTGCGGGAATGCACAGCAGGAATGCATATCCCGGCATGCGATACCCTTCAGGCTTGCGTAAAGACAAGGCTACAAATACCGATAACATAGGTATAAACAGCATGGGGAGATAATACAGATACCACAAATATCTGACCACATCCGGATAGGTTATTTCTGAGATAAAATGGTATTTCAGGGTACGGGCAAGAAACCAGAATACTATCAAAGCTACAATGACTGTTAAAAAACTTCTGACCTGTTTCTGAATAATATGGTAATATACGGAAAAACCCAGGCTACGTACAGTGACATATATATAAATGAACGCAAAATTCCCATATCTTTGGGATAAAATCCACTGTTTCCCAAAAAACGGCATGCGTATGCCGTCAGTACAAGGCAGACAACAACAGCCATAACAGCCACAGTCTTTTTATTTGCTTTTCTCACACCTGTCTACCTCACTTCTACCTGAAAAACAGACACCAGACAGCGGCTGCCACAATAAGAAGAACAATAAGGGCAATAACAATAATCAGAATGAAGCCCGGTTTTTTCTTAGGCTCGGCCACCTCATCCTCAAGGGATTCGGAAATTCCTATGGAAAGGCGGTCAACCGTATTGCGGTCCCACAATAATATGCCTTCACTCTCTCCCATTTTCTTGGCAGCGGAGATAAATGAACTGTTGGTAACCAAAACAGCTTTATCATATTTGCCTGCTTTGAATGCCTTGGCAAGGGCCTCCACTTTCTTAGCTCCCACAGCGTCAATGTCATACTGGCATTTAAAGCAGTAGGTTTCCCCGTCCTTTCCGGCAACTATATCCACTCCGTCCTTGGCAGGATTGGTTTCCTTAACATCTTCATAGCCAAGTCCCTTTAAAAGCTTAACAATAATATGGGTGAAATTGTCTGCATTATTAATCTTCATTATTTTAACCTCCGTACCGTTTTGGATACCATTTTTAATATCCAAAGTATAACATAATATGTCAATTTAGTATACAGTTTTTATTGACTAAGATTTTATTTCAAGTTAGTATTAATTTATAAATTTGGATTTATTCAACAGGAGATAAATTATGTCAGGTAAACATTCAGAAATTACACTTAAAAAGGGAGAAATTCTATGTTCCTCCGGGGAGGATATAAGCCGTATCTGTCTGGTTACTTCCGGTAAAATTACTGC
>JBJEND010000087.1:0-14071 GCA_051880015.1 Butyrivibrio sp.
ATATACAGGACTTGAGCTTCTTATATTAAATTTCTTTAATTTGACATTAACCCTTCCGGGAATTGCAGGTATTGTACTGTCCATTGGTATGGCGGTTGATGCCAATGTAATTATTTTCTCCCGTATAAGGGAGGAACTTGCGGCGGGAATGTCCGTAAGGGGAGCTATCAAGAATGGATACAAAAAAGCCCTTTCAGCCATTGTGGACGGTAACGTGACAACCCTTATTGCAGCAGTAATCCTTGGAATTCTTGGAACAGGACCTGTAAGAGGATTTGCAATTACTCTTGGTATAGGTATTGTGTTGTCAATGATTACATCACTGTTGGTATCCCGTTGGGTAGTCCTTCTTATGTACCATTTAGGCTGCAACAAGGTTAATATGTATGGTGTTGCCAGAAAAACCAAGAATATTAATTTCCTTGGAAAAAGGAAAATATGGTTCAGTATTTCAGGACTTATTATTGCCACCGGACTTGCATTCTTTGCAGTAAACGGAATTAAGGGTAACGGAGTATTTAATTTTGATTTGGAATTCTCAGGAGGAACCTCTACAAGCGTAACATTTAATGAGGAATACACTCTTGATGAAGTGGAAGATAAAATCATTCCTATTATCAAGGAGACAACCGGAGTTAAGACTGTTCAGCAGCAGATAGTTAAGAACAGTAATACCATTATTTTCAAGACACAGCTTCTTGATCTTGACCAGAGAGTTGCTCTTAATGAAGCACTTGAAAAAGAATTTGGAATAGATACCTCAGACAAGGATGTGGTTAATTCCGAAAACATCAGCGCTACAGTCAGTTCAGAGATGAGGCGTGATGCAATTATAGCCGTAGGAATTGCTACTTTGTTAATGCTTGTATATATCTGGATTCGTTTCAGAGACGTTAAATTTGCAACCAGTGCGATTATCGCACTTATCCATGATGTGCTTGTTGTCGTTGCATTTTATGCAATATCCAGAACCAATGTGGGCAATACATTTATAGCATGTATGCTTACAATCCTGGGATATTCAATTAACGCTACAATCGTTATTTTTGACCGTATCAGGGAGAATATGGCGGTTATGCAGAAGAGTAAGCTTATCGATGTAGTTAATGAAAGTATTACCGTTACGCTTACCAGAAGTATTAATACAACACTGACTACTTTCATTATGGTATTTGTTCTTTTCATAGTAGGTGTTTCCTCAATTAAGGAATTTGCAGCTCCTATTATGGTGGGAATTATTGCCGGCGGATATTCTTCAGTATGTATCTCCGGAGCACTGTGGTTCATAATGAAAAAGGCATCAATCAAAAGAGCAATGAAGAAAGCGTAAATATATGCAGGAATGGCGGGTATATTCAAAAAGGGCGGATTTTGAGGCCCTTGGTAACCGGTATGATATTGACCCGGTGATTGCCAGAATAATCCGTAACCGTGATGTCATCGGAGATGAAGCAATAGGCCGTTATCTTTACGGAGACATGGAGAGTCTTTATTCTCCCCATTTGATGAAGGATATGGATAAAGCGGTTGATATAATAGCTTCTGCAATCCGAAGCAATGATAAAATCAGAATAATCGGTGATTATGATATAGATGGAATTTGTTCCATCTATATCTTGTTTAAGGGACTCGTTAAGGCCGGAGCCCATGTGGACTATGAGGTCCCCAATCGTGTCACTGACGGTTACGGTATTAATGAAAAGTTAATAAAACAGGCCTATGATGACGGAATCAAAGTGATTCTCACTTGTGATAACGGTATTGCCGCCATATCCCAGGTTGAGTATGCCAAATCTCTGGGTATGACAGTTGTAATAACGGACCATCATGAAGTCCAGTACGATGAATGCAACAAAGAAAAAGTATACCGTATGCCTCCTGCAGATGCAGTGGTGGACCCCAAAAGACAGGATTGCCCTTATCCCTTCAAGATGCTGTGCGGTGCAGGCATTTCCTATAAATTTATCTGCTGTCTGTATGAGAGTATGGGTATTGGGGCAAGGGAAAGCGATGAATTTATAGAGTTTGCCGCCATAGCCACTGTGGGGGATATTGTTGATTTACAGGATGAGAACAGAATTATTGTAAAAGAAGGGTTGAAACGTCTGACTTTCACTGAAAATTACGGCCTGAATGCCCTGATGATGCTTACAGGCATTAACAGGGACAGTATTTCGGCCTATCATATAGGATTTGTAATCGGACCCTGCCTGAATGCCAGCGGGAGGCTGGATACAGCCAAAAGAGCCATTAAAATGTTTCTGTCAGACACCAGGGAGGAAGCCGAACGTCTTGCCGGTGAGCTGAAGGAATTGAATGATGAGAGAAAACGTCTTACGGAGGAAGCTGCCGCAAAGGCATTTGATATTATAGAAAACAGCTCCCTTAAGGAAGATAAGGTGCTTGTAGTATTTCTTCCCGAATGTCATGAAAGTATTGCGGGAATTGTTGCGGGAAGAATAAAGGAACACTATTATAAGCCTGTGATAGTATTAACCAGAGCCGAAGACGGCCTGAAAGGTTCTGCAAGGTCCATAGAAGGATATAATATTTTTGAAAAGCTTATGTCCTGCAGTTTTCTGCTTACCAAATTCGGAGGCCATCCCATGGCAGCAGGGCTGTCACTTGATGAAAGTAATCTTGAGAAACTGAGGGAAAGTTTAAACAGTAATCACGGACTTTCACAGGAGGATTTAACAGAGAAAATCTGGATTGACGTTCCCATGCCAATAGATTATATTTCATTTAAGGTTATTGAAGAACTTAAGATTCTGGCACCCTTTGGCAAAGCCAATGAGAAACCTGTTTTTGCAGATAAAAATCTTGTTATCCGGAGAATTTTTCCAATGGGTAAAAACAATAATTTTACTAAAATGTATCTGGTAAAGGAAAATGGTGCAGGAATTGAAGCAGTGGGATTTTTTTCGCCTGAGGAACTGATTAAGGCTAAAGAGGACAACAGGAGGATTTCCTGTACATATTATCCTGAAATCAATGAATTCCGGGGAAACCGTAAATTACAGATATGTGTTACGGGCTATAAAATAGAACAGGAGAGGTAATTGCTATGAATAAAATGGAAGAATATATAAAAAGTATACCAAATTTTCCCAAGGAGGGAATAATATTCCGGGATATTACAAGCGCCATACAGGACCCGGACGGACTTAGGCTTGCCATTGACAGTATGGATGATTTTTTGAAGGATGTGGATTATGATGTTGTTGTAGGCCCGGAATCCAGAGGTTTTATATTCGGTGTGCCAATAGCCTACAAGAATCATAAGTCTTTTGTTCCGGCCCGTAAAAAGGGTAAGCTTCCCCGCAAAACCGTACAGGCCACATATGAGCTTGAGTATGGTACGGAAACTGTTGAAATGCACAGTGATGCAATTAAACCGGGGCAGAAGGTAGTTATTATAGATGATCTGATTGCCACCGGAGGAACTACAAAAGCCATTGTGGATTTGATTGAAGGCATGGGAGGAATAGTGGTCAAACTGGTTTTCCTCATTGAACTGCCGGATCTTAAGGGCAGGGAAAAACTGAAAGGCTATGATGTGGCGTCGGTTGTAGAATACCCGGGTGAATAATTAATGCACCTCATATCATTGTTGTGTTGCATTTTTAACCGTTTGGATTTAAAATAGAAATACTAAATTTTTTACACGGAGGCAGAAGCTTATGCCGGATGAAGATAAATTCAAATTTAGACGTAAAACAGAGGATGCTCCTTTGTTACCTCCTTCCACCAATGATCCCCGGGAGTTGTATGAGATTTTGAAAAACTGTATATTGCAGTATCATCCGTCAACGGACCTTTCCCTGATTGAGAAGGCCTATGACATTGCTTCCCGTGCCCATCAGGGGCAGCTTAGGAAATCGGGGGAACCCTATATAATACATCCCCTTTGTGTGGCAATCATTCTTTCCCAGCTTGAGATGGATAAGGAAACAATTATTGCCGGAATTCTGCATGATATCATAGAAGATACTGATATCAGTAAGGAAGAAGTGACTAAAGAATTCGGGGAAGAGGTTGCCCTTCTGGTTGACGGGGTTACCAAGCTTACCCAGTTAAACTACGAACATGATAAAATAGAAATACAGGCAGAGAATCTCCGTAAGATGTTTCTTGCAATGGCGAAGGATATCCGTGTCATAATCATTAAGCTGGCGGACAGACTTCATAATATGCGGACAATGCAGTACCAGACTCCTGCCAAGCAGATAGAGAAATCCCGGGAGACTATGGAGATATATTCCCCCATAGCCCAGCGTCTCGGTATTTCCAAAATTAAAGTCGAACTGGACGATTTATCCCTGAAATTCCTTCAGCCGGAAGTATACAGGGATTTGGAGCGCCAGCTTACTTTATGTAAGGAATCAAGAGAAGAATTTGTAAAGAATATTGCTGAAGAAGTCAGACAGCACATAACCTCTGCCGGAATTGAGTGTGAGATACAGGGCAGGGTAAAACACTTTTTCAGTATTTATAAGAAAATGGTTAATCAGGACAAGACCCTGGACCAGATATACGATTTGTTTGCAGTGCGAATCATAGTAGAGACTGTGAAGGACTGTTATGCGGCACTGGGTATTATTCATGAGATGTATAAGCCCATCCCCGGCAGATTTAAGGACTATATTGCAATGCCTAAGCCTAATATGTATCAGTCATTGCATACTACTCTGATATCACCTACGGGACAGCCCTTTGAGATTCAGATTCGTACCTATGAGATGCACAGGACTGCTGAATACGGTATTGCTGCCCATTGGAAATATAAAGAGAACATAGACGGTACCAAGGGGGATGACAGGGAGGAAGCCAAGCTTACATGGCTTCGTCAGATTCTTGAGTGGCAGCGTGATATGTCGGATAATAAGGAATTTTTAAGCCTCATTAAAAGTGATCTGGATTTATTTTCCGACAGTGTATATTGTTTTACACCACAGGGAGATGTCAAGAATCTTCCGGCAGGGTCCACACCCATTGATTTTGCTTACAGTATCCATACTGCAGTGGGCAATAAGATGATTGGTGCCAAGGTCAACGGCAGACTGGTTAATATTGATTATAAGATTAAGAACGGTGACCGTATTGACATAATTACATCCCAGAATTCCAAGGGCCCCAGCCGTGACTGGCTTAATCTGGTTAAGAGTTCCCAGGCCAGAAATAAAATTAATGCCTGGTTTAAGGCAGAGCTTAAGGAAGATAACATTACAAGAGGTAAGGAACTGATTCATACCTATTGTAAGAGTAAGTCCATTGTATTAAGCGATATACTTAAGCCTGAATTTATGGACAAGGTTATGACCAAATACGGCTTCAGGGATTGGGAATCCGTACTGGCAGCCGTGGGACACGGCGGACTTAAGGAAGGACAGGTAGTCAACAAACTCCTTGAAGAATATGACCGAAAAAATAAAGACAATATTACGGATGAAGATGTGCTGGCAGAGACTTCCCCTGACAGGCCGAAAGCCCGCAGCCAGGGAACTAAGGGCGGAATAATCGTCAGGGGAATTGATGATGTGGCAGTAAGGTTCTCCAAGTGCTGCAGCCCTGTTCCCGGAGATGAGATAATAGGCTTTGTAACAAGAGGCAGAGGCATTTCCATTCATCGAACAGACTGCGTGAATGTCATTAACATATCAGAGCTGGATAAGTCCAGGCTGATTGAAGCAGAGTGGCAGAAGCTTGACTATGAGAAAAGCGGAGAAAAATATATTGCGGATATCCGTATTTATGCCAATAACCGTACAGGCCTTATTGTGGATGTATCCAAAGCCCTTACGGAACGTAAAATAGATGTTAAGAGCATGAACTGCCGTACCGGTAAGAGTGGAACTGCAACTCTGGAAATAGGCTTTGAGATTACGGGAATTGAGCAGCTTCAGGAGCTGACAGGTAAATTAAGATCCATTGACGGAGTTATTGATATAGAAAGAACGACAGGTTGATTATTATGATACAGATACAGAATGCAGTTATCGGAATGTGCGCCACTAACACATATTTTGTATGGAATGATGCCGGAAAGGGAATTATAGTTGACCCGGCAGGAGATCCCATGAGAATATTTGATATGGTTGAAAAATGCAATTTTAAGCCGGAGGCAGTCCTGCTTACCCACGGACATTTTGACCATATTCTTGCAGTGGATGAAGTAAGAAATCAATACAAAATTAAGGTTTATATCGGTATTAATGAGAAGGAAGTGCTTCACAGTCCGGAACTTAACCTTACAAAGTCATTTCTCGGGGAGAATATGACAGTGGATGCAGATGTATATCTTTCCGATAATGAGGAGATTAACATAGCAGGCTGGAGAATTAAATGTATCGAAGTACCGGGACATACTCCGGGAGGAATGTGCTATTATTTCCCGGATGAGAATGTGATTTTTTCCGGCGATACGCTTTTCTGTGAATCAGTGGGAAGAAGTGATTTCCCCGGTGGAAGCGGAAGGGCACTGTATCTTGGAATAAAGGAGAGGCTTCTTACACTGCCTGATGACACTAAAGTGTATCCGGGGCATATGGAGCCCACCACCATTGCCCATGAAAAGGAATACAATCCTTTTTGTTCATAGAATACAGTTGAGGATATACCGGAATGATATACATGAGTATTAACACCCATAGCTACGAAAATGATGTTCGGGTTATGACGGGAGCATTTTATCCCGGTGAGAAAATAGTGACAGATTATTCCACGGACTGTCGCATGAGTGTGGAAATAACAGTTATGGAAAGCCACATAAAGGGCTGTGTTACTGTGGCAGAAGATAACGGATTTATGAGATATATAGATACGGTTTCAGAAGATGCTTCCGCAAAAAGCGTGCGTAATCTTCTTAAAAGGGAGCTTTACGCCATATATTCAGAGCTTACCGGGCGGACACTTCCATGGGGAACACTTACAGGTATACGCCCCGTTAAAATACCTCTGGGATTAATTGAGCAGGGATATGATGATGAATATATTCTTGGAAATTTTCAGTCGGAATATCTTGTTACGCCTTCCAAAGCAAGGCTTGGACTTGAAGTGGCCCATAATGAATACAGGCTGCTGTCCAATCTGGATTATAATAAGGGCTACAGCCTTTATATAGGTATACCCTTTTGTCCCACCACATGTCTGTACTGTTCCTTTACATCTTACCCTCTTTCAATGTGGAAGGACCGGGTGGATACCTATCTGGATACACTGTTTAAGGAACTGGAGTATTTAAGCCTGCTGCTTAAGGACAGAAAGCCGGACTCCGTATATATCGGAGGAGGTACTCCTACGACCCTTCTTCCCGGCCAGTTGGAACGGCTCTTCTTATTTCTTGAAAAGCATTTTGATATGGATAATGTGAGGGAATTTACCGTAGAGGCAGGAAGACCGGACAGCATTGACATGGAGAAGCTTAAAGTAATTAAAGCCCACCATGTCCACCGCATATCTGTCAATCCCCAGACAATGAATCAGAAGACTCTGGATTATATCGGGAGAAGACATACGGTTGAGGATGTACAAAAAGCTTTTTTGCTGGCAAGAGAGTGCGGTTTTGATAACATTAATATGGATTTGATTGTAGGGCTTCCAAAGGAAACAGAAGATGATGTAAGATATACGCTTAACGAAGTTGCCGGGTTGAATCCGGACAGCATTACCGTACATTCCCTGGCAGTTAAGAGGGCTTCCGCACTTAATATTTATAAAGACAAATATTCGGACTGTACGCCCCGCAATACTGATAAAATAATGGATATGGCATATAATTTTGCCAAAGAACAGGGATATGAGCCATATTACCTTTACCGCCAGAAAAACATGGCGGGCAATCTGGAAAATGTGGGATATGCAAGACCGGGCAAGGCCGGCCTGTACAATGTCCTTATTATGGAGGAGAAACAGAGTATTTTTGCGGCAGGGGCCAATTCCCAGTCCAAAATTGTTTTTCCGGAAGAAAACCGGGTGGAGCGCATAGAAAATGTAAAAGACGTGGGCACCTATATTGAACGCATTGACGAAATGATTGAAAGGAAGAGAGCTTTTTTTCATGGAGATAAATGAATTGAGCGAATTTCAGAAAACTTTATTTGCAGATACCAGGGATAACATTATACATGGTGTATGTGTAAGTAATTTAACATACCTGACTGCCCATAAAATGGGACTGGAGGAGGATATATGCTATGACCTTGCCATTGCCGGAATACTTCATGACATAGGCAAACTGCAGTTATCCAGATATCTTTACGGCAGGGCAGAGGACAGCTTCCAGATGGAGGGCATAAAATATATGAGGATGCACTCAAGGCTGAGTTATGATATACTTCAGTATTATGATTTATCTCCGTTTATATTGCAGTCTGTGCTGTACCATCATGAAAATTACGACGGTTCCGGATATCCGGATAATCTTAAAGGCGAGGATATTCCCTTCGGTGCAAGAATAATGCGGGTAGCGGATACATTCAGTGCCCTTATTTCCGACAGGCCGTACAGAAAGGCCTTTGATGTGGAAACTGCAATGACGATAATGATTGACGAGATTAACTGCTATGATATGGAGGTATTTCTGGCCTTCCAGAAGGTTATTCATGAACCGGATACCATGAACATTATATGGGACAGCAGAAATATTCCCAGACTTGATAATATCATTAAATCAATACAAATCAGCTTAACATAAGGAGAATGGAAATGGCTTTAATTAAAAAACCTACTACGGGAATGAAGGATATTCTTCCCAGAGAGATGCAGATAAGAGATTATCTTATCGGATTGATTAAAGAAACTTACGGAAAATTCGGTTTCACCGCAATAGAGACACCGGCAGTGGAAAATATTGCCAATCTTTCCAGCAAACAGGGCGGAGAGAATGAAAAACTCATCTTCAAGATTATGAAGAGAGGAGAAAAGCTTAATCTTGAGACTGTCACAGAGGAAAATGATTTGGTGGACGGAGGTCTTCGCTACGACCTGACTGTTCCGCTGGTACGTTTTTATTCCAACAATATGGCAGAGCTTCCTTCCCCCTTTAAGGCTCTTCAGATTGGGCCGGTATGGAGGGCGGACAGACCTCAGAAGGGAAGATTCAGACAGTTTTACCAGTGTGATATAGATATTCTGGGTGAGCCGGGCAATCTGGCAGAAATAGAACTTATCCTTGCCACCACAACTACTTTAGGCAAGATAGGTTTCAAGGGCTTTAAAATTAAAATTAACGAAAGAAGAATTCTTAAGGCCATGGCTGCTTACAGCGGTTTTGCGGAGGAAGAATTTGATACGGTATTTATTATCCTTGATAAAATGGATAAAATAGGACTGGAGGGTGTATCTGAGGAACTGGCTAAGGAAGGATATCCCAAGGAGGCCATAGACAGATATGTAGAACTTTTTAAGGGTATTCAGCAGTCGGAAGACGGGCTGGCCTATGTGACGGAGAAAATTTCCGACTATCTTGAGCCGGGAGTAAGTGATAATCTCCGGGAGATTATTGACAGCGTAAACGGAACCAGAGAGTATGATTTTGACGTAGTATTTGACCCCACCCTCGTCAGGGGTATGTCATATTATACCGGTACAATATTTGAAATAGAAGTACCGGAATTCGGCAGCAGCGTAGGCGGCGGAGGACGTTACGACAAAATGGTGGGACGTTTTACCGGACAGGATACTCCTGCCTGTGGATTTTCCATTGGTTTTGAAAGAATTGTAACCATATTGTTGGACAATAATTTTCAGGTGCCCAATCAGGGAGTAAAAACAGCTTTTCTCGTTGAGAAGGGTATACAGTCGGATATGTTATGTAATATCATCAAAGAAGCACAGAACCTCCGTAAGGAGGGCCGGAATGTGCTTGTGGTGAGAATGAACAAAAACAAAAAATTCCAGAAAGAACAGCTTCAAAAAGAAGGTTATACGGAATTTAAGGATTTTTATAAAAATCCGCTGGCATAATTAATCAAAGAGAGGAAACAGGATATGACACAATCAAGAACACATACCTGCGGGGAACTTCGTCTGGCAGACCAGGGAAAGCAGGTAACAGTTACAGGCTGGTACGAGAACATAAGGAAGGTAAGTAAGAATCTGGGATTCCTTATATTAAGAGATTTTTACGGAGTTACCCAGATTGTTATTGAAACTGAAGAAATGATGGGCATTATTGATTCCGTCAATAAAGAGTCCACGATTCAGGTCACAGGCGTGGTCAGAGAACGTTCCAGCAAGAACATGGACCTTCCCACAGGTGAAATCGAAGTAGTACCTGAGTCAATAGAGATACTGGGAAAATGCCGTTATAACGCACTTCCCTTTGAAATTAACCAGTCCAAGGAAGCGGATGAGAACACAAGGCTTAAATACCGTTATCTTGACTTAAGAAATCCGGCAGTAAAGAGTAAAATTGTATTAAGAAGCCGGATTGTTGCAGAACTTCGTAACAAAATGACATCATTGGGATTTATGGAGATTACAACCCCTATTCTTACCTGCTCTTCTCCGGAAGGCGCCAGGGATTATCTTGTTCCGTCAAGAAATCACCCGGGAAAATTCTATGCACTTCCCCAGGCACCTCAGCAGTTTAAACAGATTCTCATGGCCTCCGGTTTTGACAGATATTTCCAGATTGCGCCATGCTTCCGTGATGAGGATGCAAGGGCTGACCGTTCACCGGGAGAATTTTACCAGCTGGATATGGAAATGGCGTTTGCTTCCCAGGAAGATGTATTTGCAGTTATTGAAGAGGTACTTCCTCCTGTATTTGCGGAGCACGGAGTATATAATAATGCTTCCAAGGCTCCTTTTGTGAGAATACCTTATATGGAGGCCATGGATAAATACGGTACGGATAAGCCGGATTTGCGTATTGACCTGGTACTTCAGGATGTATCAGAGCTTTTGGGAGACTGCGGTTTTGCACCTTTTGAAGGTCAGACTGTCAAGGCTGTTGTAGTGGATGAGTTTAATGCCACAAGAAAACAGATTGATGCAATCAATGCCGAGGTTGAAATGACCACTGCCAATAAAGCATACTGGTTCAAAGTTGATGAAAACGGAGAAATCGTGGGAGGAATTGCCAAGTTCTTACAGGACAAAAAAGAACAGGTTATTACCGCTCTTAACTTAAAAGCAGGGGATTTTGTCGGCCTTACGGCAGGAAAGAAGCTTGTGGCACAGAAGACTGCCGGTGTACTTAGAAAGCTGCTTGGCATGGCAAGCGATAAACATATGAAGAAGAATACCTATGAATTCTGCTGGATTGTGGATTTCCCTATGTATGAAATCGGAGAGGAATCAGGGGAACTGGAATTCTGTCATAATCCTTTCTCAATGCCCCAGGGAGGCCTGGAGGCTTTAAGGACCATGGAGCCATTGGATATTCTGGCATATCAGTACGATTTGGTATGTAACGGCGTTGAGCTGTCCTCAGGTGCCGTAAGAAACCATGATCCGGAGATTATGATTGAGGCATTTAAGCTGGTTGGTCTTGGAGAAGAGGATGTTAAAGCCAAATTCCCGGCTATGTATAATGCGTTCTGCTACGGAGCACCGCCTCATGCAGGAATTGCACCGGGAGTGGATCGAATGATTATGTTAATCTGCGGGGAGGAAAGCATCCGTGAAATTATTCCTTTCCCAATGAATAAAAACGCAATGGACGTTATGATGGGTGCCCCGGCGGCTGTTGAACCAAAGCAGTTAGAGGATGTTCACATCGCAATCGTTAATAAAGAAGAATAATTTTAAACGGAGGAGATATTTATTATGTATTCATTTGATGAAGTTAAAAACTTTGACCCGGAAGTGGCAGATGCTATTTCTCTGGAAATCGGAAGACAGAATGACCACATTGAGTTAATTGCTTCAGAAAATTTTGTAAGCAAGGCAGTAATGGCAGCCATGGGCAGTCAGCTCACCAATAAATACGCAGAGGGATATCCTGCCAAAAGATATTACGGGGGATGCCAGTATGTGGATATTGTGGAAAATCTTGCCATTGAAAGAGCTAAAAAGCTTTTTGGGTGTGATTATGTGAACGTTCAGCCTCATTCAGGCGCTCAGGCCAATATGGCGGTGTTTTTTGCCATTCTTGAGCCCGGGGATACTTACATGGGAATGAATCTCGCCCATGGAGGACATCTCTCCCACGGTTCACCTGTTAATATGTCAGGAAAGTATTTTAACTGTGTGCCTTATGGTGTTAATGATGAGGGTTATATCGATTATGACGAGGTTTTAAGAATTGCCAAAGAATGCAGACCTAAAATGATTCTCGCCGGTGCCAGTGCATATGCAAGGGCAATAGATTTTAAGAAATTCAGGGAGATTGCCGACGAAGTAGGTGCCGTACTTATGGTTGATATGGCACATATTGCAGGACTTGTTGCCGGGGGACAGCATATGAGTCCTATACCTTATGCAGATGTGGTTACCACAACCACCCATAAGACTCTTCGCGGACCCAGAGGCGGTATGATTCTGTGCAATCAGGAAGCAGCAGACAAATATAATTTCAATAAAGCTATTTTCCCGGGAATACAGGGCGGACCGTTAATGCACGTTATTGCGGCCAAGGCAGTTTGCTTCAAGGAAGCCCTTGAGCCTGATTTTAAGGTATATGCCAAAAACATCATAGACAATGCCCAGGCACTTGCAAAGGGATTACAGTCAAGAGGATTCAATCTTGTATCCGGAGGAACGGATAACCACCTTATGTTAGTGGATTTAAGAAGCAAGGGAGTTACCGGAAAGGCTACGGAAAAGCTTCTTGATACAGTCAATATTACATGTAATAAGAATGCAATTCCCAATGACCCGGAGAAGCCGTTTACCACAAGCGGTATCCGTCTTGGTTCGGCAGCAGTTACCACCCGTGGATTTTCGGTTGAGGATATGGATAAGGTGGCAGAAGCTATTGCTCTTGCGGTTACCGATGATGAGGTTAAAAAATCAGAGGCAATGGCCATTGTAAAGGCTCTTACAGACAGTCATCCTTTATATTAAAAATAAGGCATCTCTCCGCAAACACTGTATGTTGACAGGGGAGGTGCCTGATTTTTATTTGGTTTCATGACAAAGCATTTTTTCATATATTAATCCTACAAGAAACCATACCGGAAGATAATCCAGACGGATTATGCCGTTAATATTAAGTTTTGCTTTGGAATAGTCCCAGGGGCAGCAGTCTTTTTTCTTTAAAATCGACCCTGTAATGAATTCGGTGGCGAATATCATAAGGGCGTATATGAGGCCACGGCAGAAGGTGTTTCTCTTTTTCTGACAGAGCTTTCTGCTTAAAGGCTCGATTATTACCGCAGTGCCGTATATGGGAAACATCCATATAGAAGTTATGGAGGTGAGTTTTTTGTCCTTCCTTATGGCGGAACCGAGTCCGGTCCAGAACACCTCCATACACCAGCCGGTCAGTCCGCAAAATAAATATTTTTTCAGCATGGGATTATTGTGGCGGTTTTATATTTTTTTATTCAGAAAGGTAAAATATATGGCAACAGTTTTTATTAAAAAAAGAGAGGGCCGTTCCTTTAAGGAGGGCGGACTTTGGTTTTACGACAATGAGATTGACCGGATAGAGGGCAGCTTTGAAAACGGAGATATAGTTGATGTAGTGGATTTTGACGGCTATTTTCTGGGAAAGGGATTTATTAATACCAACTCAAAGATTACCATAAGGATTATGACCAGACATCGGGATGAAGAAATTGATTATGAATTTATCAGAAAAAGAGTCAAAGAATGTGTCAGATACAGGATGGATACTGTCGATACCTCTTCCTGCCGACTGATATTTGGTGAGGCCGATTTTTTCCCGGGACTTGTGGTGGACAAATTTTCCGATGTACTTGTGGTGGAGTCCCTTGCTCTGGGTATCGACAGGCTTAAGCCTATGATACTGGACTGCCTTAAGGAGGAACTTGCCGCCAATGGTATGCCGGTTCGGGGAATTTATGAGAGAAGTGATGCCAAAGTAAGACTTAATGAAGGCATGGAAAGGTACAAGGGATTTATTGGAGAACCCTTTGATACCAGAGTTGAAATAGAA